>NZ_JBFEFI010000018.1 GCF_040717535.1 Thalassoglobus sp. JC818 | reverse complement strand
CAGATGATCAGGGCTGGGGCGACCTTGGCTGTTACGGCCATCGGGTCATCAAGTCGCCGAACCTCGACAAGTTTGCTAGTGAAGGGTTGCGGTTCACCCAGTGCTATGCGGCATGTTCGGTCTGTTCGCTATCGCGGTCGGCAATCCTGACTGGGCGAACTCCCTATCGGAATGGTGTCTGGCGGTGGATTCCGGGCGGCAGCATTTACCACCTGCGTGACAGCGAGATCACGATTACCTCGCTGCTGAAGAAAAGAGGCTACGAAACCTGCCATGTCGGAAAATGGCACCTCAATGGAAAGTTCAATTCTGACGATCAGCCCCAACCGGACGATCACGGCTACGACCACTGGCTGGCCACGCAGAATAACGCCGCCCCCAATCACATGAATCCGACCAACTACGTCCGTAATCGTGAAGAAGTTGGCCGGATGGAAGGCCCCAGCGCATTGATCGCGGCCAGCGAGGCGATTAACTGGCTGAAGAGTCGGAAAGACTCAGAGACGCCATTCTTCATCACCGTCTGGACTCATGAACCACACCTGCCGATCGAATCCGCTCCTCAATACATGAAGCACTACGCGGATATTGAGGACGAGGAGATTCGTCAGCACCATGGCAACATCACGCAGCTTGATGACGCCTTCGGTAAGCTGATGGCCGCAGTTGACGAGATGGGATATCGCGACAACACGTTTGTCTTCTTCACCTCAGACAATGGTCCCGAAGGGAATGGAACGAAAGGCCGAACTCGTGGATCGACGGGCGGTCTACGTGGCCGAAAGCGGGCGACTCACGAAGGGGGAATCCGAGTCCCCGGCATCGTCCGTTGGCCCGGAAGGATCAAAGCCGGCAGCGTTAGCGAAACGCCGGTCATCGGATCAGATATCTTTCCGACGATCTGCGATGTGCTTGACATTCCACTTCCGGATGACCGCACCATTTGAAACTGCCTCTAGAAGAGAGTCCAGTGATGGTACCAGTCTCCTTCCCTTGTTCAGTGGACACGCAATTCAACGTGAGCAACCGTTGTACTGGCGGAATCATTTAGCGTCGACCGACTACCGAGTTGGCATGCGCATTGGCGATTGGAAGATTGTTGGATCCGACAACCTCGAATCGTTCGAACTCTATAACATTAAGGAGGATTGGCAGGAAACAACCGACGTTGCGGACGAGTTTCCGGACAAGTTCTCCGAATTGCGAGAAGCCCTGATCCGACATGACGCCGCCGTACTGGCTGAAGGACCTGACTGGTGGCGGCTCGATGGTCAAAGTAAACGCGTGAAGCAAAAGTCGACTGAGCCTCCGTTTGGCGAAGATCCGACTGGCGTTTTCGACGTCGTTCTCGGGACAAGCATGACCAGAACTGACTTTGGCTACCTCATGTCTCCGGAAACTGAAGGACTCGCGTTTCAGAAGCTGGACCGTCCGATCACGGATCGCGCGACCATTCGGTTGAAATACCGAAGTGCGCAGAAGAATGGAGTGACTCGTAATGGCGCCCTGGTTTTGGCATCGAAACCAACCAACGGAGCAAGCTTCAAGATCGGTACCGCCATCGGCATGCACCAGCATGTCGCATTCGCGGGAGGTTGGGACAACGTCGGCAATGCTGGCTCCCAAAGAGCGACCTTCGCGCCGGACGACACTTTCGAAATAGCTGTCTCGCTGGATCTTTCAAACAGAACAGGCTCTGCGGAGATCATCGGGACGACCTTGAGCTTCTCGCTACCACCTGAGTTGAAATCGATCGAGTACATTGGCTTCTACGCCAAGGATACCTCGACCGAATTCTCCGTTCCCGTCATCGAGTGACGCGACGCACCGTACCGAATGCATCATGAAAGGCCTTATCACTTTCGTTGCAACACTTTTGATGGCGAGATCCGCGGGCGGACGAAGCTACCCTACCAACTCTGAACGTAACGCTCCGGCCGGTAGAAGGTATCGGAGCGGAAGTCCGCGTGATGCGCCGACTTCCGAGCGACATCCTCAAAGTCTGTGAGTTGAATTACGTGTCGTAATCCGAAGGGAAGATATCACCCAGATACGACGCGACCATCTGGTAAGCAACCTCCAAAGACGGGTAAAGCTGGACCGAGAAAGGGATGGCGTTCTCGAAAGGCGAGCCAGGTACTTGAGAAAGCGCGAGCGTCTTTACGCCCAACATTCTCGTTGCCAAGGGACACTACCTGCTGTTTTACACGGGGGCATCGCGAGAATATTTCGCGGAGTGTCCGCGAACGCCATTATCTTGTAGGGGGTTTCGTGTCGGATCACTTGTCCAGATACTTCACGCCAAGCCCCAAGTCCACTCGCAAGGCCGCGAAATTGCCGATTGGATCTGAACCCAATAAGCCTCTACCCATCTTTGACGTTCGGAACATGTGTGTCCCAATCAGCACGGTCCGGGAATTCGTTTGAACTATGCGACAACAGCTGGTGGTTCGCGTAAGCCGTTGCTGCTTAAATAGTAACAGCTCGCCACGACTCAGTGCGGCGAGCTGTTTCGTATTCAGTCGGGGCGACAAGACGCCAGTAGAACTTTTCGCTCACGGCGTCGGCACCTTATCGGATCCGCTAGTCTCTACTGCAAAAGCACTTACGTCGACATTTGCATGATTCTCGGGCGTTAGCTCACCGGTTGAAGTGCGAAAGTGACCGGGGTCATTTCTGATATGAATCGTGAGATTCCGCAGTCCGGTAGCGAATCGAAGGAGCAAATGACACGCCCACATTACGCAATTACGGTACCAGCAACACGGAGCTTAAGCCGTCCAGATACTGGATGTCATTCTAATGACGCAGACTGCAGAGGTGTTCAATCTCACCTACAGGCACACAGTTCTCGACTAGGGGGCGGATTGTGCAACTTCTGCAGACTGCCATCGTGTTCAAGCCGTATCGGTGTTCGCGATTTCTACAATGGCCTAAAACGCGGTTTGGTATTTCAGCAGCGCGATCGCGCTAGCTGCCGTGGAGTCGGTAGACTTTCTCAGGGCCTGGCCGATGTTCGCTGTCGGACTGGCCGTGAATACGTTGGCACACAGGTGACAACGAAGCGGTTGCGTTGTGTGCACATGCGTGTCAAGCGGCTCTTGTCCGGTCACGTGCACCAGGTCACGAGGAGCTTTCTGGCAAAGCGTTTACTGCAGAGAGTCAAGACATTTATGGCCTTGGCCAGTTTTTGTTTCTATCAACATAGAAATAGGACTTGCCCCCCTGTTCTCGCTTGCGTAGGATTTCTATAGAGATAGAAAAATAATAGCTAGCCGGGAGCACGACAATGACCCGATCGACGACACCGCAGCCGACCGAACTCGAGTTGCAAATGCTCAAAGTGCTGTGGGCCAATTCACCGAAAACAGCTCGCGAAATCCGTGACGCGTTGGCTTCGCATGGACGCGATCTGGCTCACACGTCCGTGATTACCACGCTGCAAAAAATGGTTGCCAAGGGACAACTAAAGCAGCTCGATCCGGTCGAGGGTAAGGCGTTTCGGTTCGAGCCGCTGGTTTCCGTCGATGCCGTGTCGAAAAGTATGCTAGGCAACCTGGTTGATCGGGTGTTTGATGGGTCTGCCGAGGCCGTTCTGCTGAATCTGTTTGACGTGACGGACCTGGACGCGGACTCGTTGAAGCGACTTCGCCACGTTTTCAATCAGAAGATGCGGGAGAAGCAGCAATGAACGATCTCTGGCATCACTGGTTCGCCGGAAGTTGGACGCAAGTCATGGCACTTTCGCTCGCCCATTTCTTGTGGCAAGGCGTGTTGGTTGGCTTAGTTGTTGTGAGCCTCGATCGGTTGCTGAGTAAGGCGTCGACAAGTTCTCGATACGTTTTGCATTTGGTCGCGCTCGCCAGTTTGCCAGTATGCTTTGTGTTGACGATGGGCATCGTGGATGTTCGCGCGCCGATGCAGGCGGCTGCCGTTGCGAGTGAAGTTGTTTTGGACGAGCCGGAGTCCGCGCCGGAACAAATCGATGATCCACCTTCTGGACCTCCGGCCGGAGTGTATGAGTATTCGGGCAACTCGACGGTCCAAACCACGATAGCGGCCGAACCGCAATCGTCTCAAGTCGCGGTAGACTCGCCGTCAACCATCGCGGGAAATAACATCGTCTTGGAAAATCCAGATGTCGCTCGAAGTGAATATGCGTGGCTGCCGAGTCTGGCTTCGATAATAGTCATAGCCTACTTGTTTGGTGTCGCTGTTTTTCTCATCCGGTTGACGCTGGCGGTCTGGGGCGGGCATAGATTGCGATCGAGCTCGCAGCCGCTTGATGATTCGCATCTGCTCAACATCGTGGCCGAACAAGCACGCCGTGCTGGATTGCGAATCGTGCCCGTTGTCGCGCTATGCGAAAGAGTCACCGTGCCAACCGTTGTCGGTGTCGTACGACCGATGGTATTGATACCAGCTTCGATCATCACGGGGCTTACTCCGGATCAGTTCGCCACAATCATCAGTCATGAGCTGGCACATGTTCGACGTTATGACTTGCTGGTGATCTTGCTTCAACGCACCATTGAATCGTTTTTCTTTTTTCACCCGGTCGTTTGGTATCTAAGTCGGCGGATCAGTCGCCACCGCGAAGTGTGCTGTGACGATCTGGTGGTTTCAACCGGGCATGGACCGATGGACTACGCCGGAGCGTTGTTGCGAATGGCTGAATTGTGTGTGGCGGCTGAACCAACCGGAGCCATTGCAGCGACCGCGACGGGGACTGATCGTTCGCAATTCGAGTCTCGGGTAACAAGGTTGATGACAATGACACAGCGAACGCAACTCCGATTGACACGCGTCGGTGCCGTTCTGTTCGGGTCGCTGCTCATTCCGCTGATGACTGTGCCGCCGCTGATTGTGGGCCTTGTTCAGGCGGAGGAAGCCGAGGATACGGACACCGTAACCGGTACCCTTCAGGTGCAAATGGCGGTTCTGACGCCCGATCCAAAATCGGAAGAAGATGTCAACTCAGGAAGCTGGCAAGTCGCGGTCGATTGGAAAGTACCGATTCAAACTGAAGGTGGTGCTGGAAGCGTGATCTCCGAAGTCGACGGTGCAATCCTGCGAATCGAGTGGCAGGCAGTCCGGCGGCACAACGGCGGACTTCAGTTCGATGCATTCAACTGGTCGATTGACAATCCCATCGATCGGCGTGATGGGGTTTCGCTCGGTGGCATTGGCGGTCGTCAGATCGCTCCCCAGTCAACATGGTTCGGTGAAAAATTTGAATCGCTTGCGTCAATGCAACTCGATACGGCGGGTGAGCATATATCGGATCGCGTTCTGGTATTCCGCGCGAGACACCTGCCAGCCAACATGAAGCTCCCGCGGCTAAGCCTCCCGGATTTGCTAAGTTCCCCATTGATAGAAAAAGCCACAGAGTCGAAACCAGATGGAGGCGAAGCCGTAAACGATGGACCGATATCGGACGAAACATTGCGGCTTTTTCAAACTGCCTACGATAGTGATCCATCTTTCGGCCGTGCGTCCATTAAACACACAGACCAGCGGGGAACGATCGCCAATTGGAATAGAGCACTACAGCAAGACGATTTGACGCGCGAGCAACAGATCTTCGCCTGGTGGCGCATCGGGTCGCTGGCGTCATACAACTTTAACGCTGGCCAGGGTGAAACGGCAGACAACGATCTGGCTGCCAAAGCGTTTCGAAAGGTCCTTTTCATTGGCCATGGTCTGATAAGCAGGGAAACGCTCAACGCCGCCACTGTGTATGCGACACTCGGCGGAGGCACGCGAGAAGATCAAGCCAGTCGCATGGAGTTTGCAAAACAGTGGCTGGTGACGCGAACCGAGGCGATGGTTGTGCAGAGCGCATGGCTGGTCAATCACAACGGATATTGCATTGACGGACGCTTGATGCCCGGCGGCATGAACTTGCTGACCGAAGCCGACAAGGCGGAGTACCTTACCAACGAACTCGCGAATGCTCGTGAGAGTGTGGCCGCCCGTGCCGCGATGGCAGTTATGAGAGAAGACCGCCAGATGTTGCCCGAGGCAGCTCTCAAAGGACTTGCAGATCGCCTTGTGGCTGCTGCTGGTTCACCGACATGGAAGCTTCATCATGTCGACAACTTACCAACGGTGCTGGCAGACGATTCACTCGGCTACCGAATCACGCTTCGCCGAACGTGGGAGGAATACTCGAATCTGCCGCAACAAAAAGAAACGCCACCGGATGAGCTTGGGCCGTTTGAACTCAAGCATGAGGACTGGGAATTCGTGCTCTTCCCCCGTGAGCGGCAAGACGCTAGCCGCCGGTCCGATGCGTCAACACCCACGGCTAGAGGCTCGCGGCTTACGAAGTCGTCGCTGGCGGTTCTAGGATTAAAAATCCTCTGGAAAACCGCTTCCAGCCCTTACCACACACAGGCCGTTTGCATGGGCGAGGGCCATGGTTTCGTCTGGTACTCGCTCGGAACGCTTTTCGGCCAGGAGACGATCCGCGAGAAACTCAAACTCACCAAAGGCGACGATCGAATTGACTTGTTGATCGCTGGAATGCAGATCGAAGACAAAGGCGACATCACTGCCAACTCGTGCCAACGACTGATTGAGAAGTTCGGCGACGATGCTCTCGAACCGATTGAAACCGCGATCAAGAACACGCAGGAGCCCACCGCACTCCGCAAGCTGATCGGATCACTCGCGTTCATTCGAACCGATGCTACCACCAAGCTGCTGATGCGGCTGCACGAGTCGGATAACAAAGACACAAGCGCAGCGGCCGACTATGCCCTGGTGCATCGACCGCTGCGTCCGGCGGCAAAGTCCGCGTACCTGGATATGCTTTTGGAACATCGGCATGTCGATGTCGCTTGCGAAGGCTGCGTTCACTTCAGGTGGAAGGAAGCCTTGCCAATTCTGATCAATTTGACTTCGCATCCCGAAAGCCTCCGCGAGTTGTCGTGGACAATTCCCGCACGTCGCGAATTGGAAGGCAAAGCCATCGAATATAGGCTGATCGGAGCACAGCAAACGATCATTGCCGCGCGAACCGATCCGAATGATGTCCGAGACGCATGGCAAACGCTCGCTGACTCTGACGACTTTGAGGCGGTTGTCCTGATCGGCATCGAACTGGCAACCTACACCGCCAAAGGTCCACAACAGCGAATCAATGACTTCGGATTTCGAGTGCTGCTAACCCGACCACGCGACCAGCTCACAGCGTATCTGAAAGGCATCGGCAAGGCTATGCCTGCGGAGAATGCCAAGCAAGTGCAGCAGTTGCTTCGACAGTTGAAACAGTCGGAACAACTCAAGCGTTTGCAGTCTCACGGAATCCTCGTGACTCCCGGCGGGATCGATGGGGCGAGTCATCGGTATGTCGTCCCCAGCGATTTTCTGGGAGGGTATGTAATCGATGATTTGCTGCAGTACTGCGTGAGCTTTAGCCCCAAGTCAGAGATCGTCTTCTTCGGACCGGTCATTACGGATGATCAGTTCCGTCAGTTTCACTTGTTGCTGCCCGAATCGCATGTTCGTCGCATGGCAGCCGTTTGGTTGAACATCGTCGCCACCGTCTCCGACGATGAACGCGAAAGTAGAATCCTGCGAGTTTCTGACCTCGGTTCACCGGCGCGAGAGATCGGATTGCAGGTCGATGATGTGATCGTGGGCATTGGTCCGTTCCGTTGGCCCAAGTCCGAGTCTCGCGACGCCTACAACGCGGCGATGCTTTCACAAATTCCCGGACAAGAATCAAAGATTGTCGTGGACCGGGATGGAAAAGTTCTCACCTTCCCCGTCACGTGGGAAGAGTCCACGGCACATCGCTTGTTGTGTGGCAATGGCATTCCCACAACGCAACGCGATGCAATTCAACCTGCCCAACCCGACGTTGATGAAACTTCGACAACCGACAACACTGAGGCACTTTCAGGAAAGTGGCAGGCGACACAAGAATCGCACCATTTGCTTGATTCAAAGTTGGTGGAGGCGAACCAGACGGGTTTCGTGATCGCGATCGACAAGCGGTTCGGTGAGTCTTATCGCAAAACGTCGGACACATACGAGAATCAGTATCGGGAGTTCCTTGAGCAAAAAGGACATGCTGCCGTTGTATCGGGAACGATCAAGTTCGATTACGGTGGCGAATCGGAACTGATGATCTCTAGCAAAGACGGCGATCTCTATCTCTGGTACGGAGTCGTCACCGGTGGCAATCCACGCATCTTCCTGCACAGCGGAGCCGACAAAACTTCGGTTGATTCCCTCGCAATCCAGTGGACTTCCTCGTGTAGCGACAGCCCCTTGGATTCGGACACCGACTCCGCGGAAGTCGTCTACCAGCGACTCCGCCCGACTGACCCCAACTAAACAGAGAATTCAAGGAGACTGGAATGAAAAGCATCAGTGCTGCCATCATCGTTGTCATCGCCGCTGCCTTATTGTTCGGAAGTGCGTTGATTGCTCACGACGACACGGCTCTTTTTATTCAAGTCGTCGGCTGTATCGTCGGCATCGCTGGCTGGTTCGTTTCATTGCGAACAACAACGCGTGTTAACGATTCCACCTGACATCCTAATGCTTCGCGCGATCGCCGTCCTGCCACTCGGGTAACCAACAGTAAAGGAATCAAGATGAAAGTCCTGCTTAGAATTGCACTTGCACTGTTTGTATGTTCCGTCGCGATTGCGGAGGATGCTTCGAAGCACACGAAGGCCCTGCAAGGCACTTGGGTGTTTTCGCATGGAATCTCAAATGGGAAGTCGCTAGAGCAACAATTGCTCAAGAATGGTGCTGGCGATCTGCGGATCAACTTCTCCAACGGCGTTATGACAATGTCGGGTGACGGCGGCCCTGAGCACACGTATCAGTTTACGCTCGATCCGGCTACGGATCCGAATTCGATCCAAATTGTCACGACAGAGACTCACGGCAAAGCACCGAAGGGGTCGAAGCTTCGTTGCATCTACAAGATCGATGGCAATGAGTTGACTCTCTGCATGCCAGCCGACTCCTCTGTTGATCCTCCGAAGGAGTTCGATGCCCCGGAAGGATCGCGTTTAACCCTGCTTGTGTTGACTCGCGATGCCGCAACCACGGCTGTTCCTGTGAAATCGATCGGCAATGACGATTTCACGGCTCTGCAATTCGCCAAGCAGGCCGTCGCCGCATACGAGGCTGAATGGTCGAGTGTGGAAGAAGGTGCGAAGGCGGGACACGTCGCTGAGACGCAAATCGACGAGCTTCGTTCCAAATTGTACGACGCCCGGCTAATTCTCCTTCGAATTCAGGGAGATGAGGCGGGAATAAGCATGCTCATGGAAGAAGAAGTTGAGCTGGAAAAGTTGCGATTTGAACGATTGAAAGCATCGGCTTCCCACGGCTACATCGGTGCTGGAAAGCTACGCTAGGGTGAGTTGCGGTTGCTCAGCGTGCAACTGCAGCAAGCACTTCACGAAAAAGATCAAGCGAAAGCTGACGAAGTATTGCGTCGAGCCTTCGAGATCGAACAACAACACCTGCAGCGACTGGAAGCACTATCTTCGCAAGGAGTCGCAGGTCGATCCCTTATTGCTAAGCATAAGCTCCGTATCGCTCGTCTGATTGCTGAAGGGTTAATTGATCGATCAGTAGGTCAGTGACGCCAAAATTCGACGCCCGTAATTGATAACAATGCGGTTCTTGCCGCTGAACCGCAAAAGCTGCTTTTACCGCGAGAAACCGAGCATCGCCATTCACCACTGGATTCGCGAAGGTGTTGCCACGGCCCAGTTCGCCGTGACGGGTCATTCGGAGACTGGCTTCATACGTCGCGTGCCCGAGTCTCTTGCTGGTTGTTGAACCTCCTCCTACCAAATTCCTGGGCTGATAGGCCTATTGACGCCTGGCTCAGTTTTTTTTGGAGCATGCCATCGTGCTCTCGGTGTTGAAACGAATGTTGCAAAAGCTCGCCTCAATTTTACAGAGGTTGCATCCGCCTCTCGCACTCCGAAATCTGCTTTAGCAAAAGAAGTGCTTATCACCGACCGCCGCGACCAGGAGCCATTTCCGCTGTCAAATTGCCTACACGTGGTTTCCGACGCAGTTCGCCGTTCGTAACCCAGGTCGAACCGACCTGAATCAGAAGCGCTTCTACTTTCTACTGCAATGACCGGGGAAATCGGTACATGCGCGGCGTCAAGCATGAGACCATTGTGTCTAAGACCCCGGACGCATCACCAACATGCGGGGTTCATGCAAAAGGGCTGGCGAATTCGCCAGTAGGAACATGACCCCGGTCGATGACACTTGCACGGCGTGAGAGACGCAAGTGATTAACGATCAAGGAGTTACGTTTTCCAAACCGGCAACCATGATGACCCCGGTCAAATCGGGATGACAGGATTTGAACCTGCGACCTCTTGACCCCCAGTCAAGCGCGCTACCAGGCTGCGCTACATCCCGAATGGAAGCTTCCAACCGTTCCGAGTTCGGAAGCTTCGGTGGCGGATGATAGCGGGGAGTTTGTCGGACTGTCAAACGGCTCTGTTTGATTGGGTGAATGTCGAGCGTCTCGCTCTGAAATCCTCTGCAATCACCTGACGATCGGAGCCGGATGGCTGCTTTTTCGGCCAGTCTTGCTGAAGTTCGACTGATTAAAATCGTGACATCGGCAAGTGATCTCGCGATAGGTCTGTTCGGGATGAATTCGTCGTCGGAATGGACATGTCAGCGGAGTTGAAGGGGCGTTGAACGATTGCATTGACGAGTGTTGCGCAACCGTGTGTGAGCACTTTGAATGCTTTTTTTCGATACTCAATGCGTTGCAGGGACTCAATATGGCCATCGGTGATATCGCTTCAGTGACAGTTCCTCATCGTTCCAGTGCGGGACTCGCCGTTGATGGAGGATTCATCGATCTTGAAATTGAAGGGTTCATAGTCGGAGCTGAATGTGATCTCGGATCGGGATTTGGGAATCCGCTTCTCGATGCGGATCTCGCGAATGCCTCCGTCACTCTGAACGTGACGTCGAGCGGTTATGCAACCGATGGTACGATCGAGGGCAAGTCGCGGACATTGCATGGGACGCATGTGGCCCGGCGGACGTTCCCGAATCAGGGGGAGCAGGATCAGGCAGCGACTGCTTCCGGAGTGCGGATTCGACTCTGGTTGACTGGGAACGTTTATTCTGGTGACACAGTGACGGCAACAATTCGAGCTGGAGCGTTCCAAAATCAGGCTGCTGGGGCGGAAACTTCATCTGCAGCCAGTGAGATCGCAGTCACAAACGAAGCTTCGCTCCCCTACCCTCGAGTGACGGCAAAGCTGGACGAGTTTGCGGGAGTCGCTTCGGGAGATCGCGTCAAAAGCGATTTTCGGGTCGCGGTCAATGCGGTCGCTGGCCACGGGATTTCCTCTGTCATTGTCTCAGCTTCGGGGAGAACATCCGGTCACCAAACTTCAGCGATCGTGACGTCAATGACTGCCCGACAACGTCCTGCCTCTGGGCTCTACGGGATGGCGTACGAGGCTGTCATTCCGATTGCTGGCTTTCAACAGGGCGAGTTGATCGATTGTGACTATACCGTCTATCCGAAAGTGGGCGATTCAAACTCAGTCGTCTCAACGGTCGGTCGAACACTTTCGACTGACGAAATTCTCGGTCGTAATCGCATCCCCTTGATTTGCGACAAAGCAGATCAGCTGGATCAGATTCGCCATGTTCGGGAAGGAGGGAACGATGGGAGTGGCGATGGCTCTCTTGCTGCTCCTTATGCGAGCATCGGAAGAGCATTGCAAGCTGGAGCGAACATCGTTGAGCTTGGACCTGGGATTTATCCGGTTGGAAACACCAACTCGCGTATTGCGAGCCAGGAGTGGGCGATTGTGCGACCGGCTGCCGAGGCCAATGAAGATTCGGTAATTGTGCGAATCAATGAGCAGCGGACATATCGACATCAGCGGCTTCGAATTCAGGGCTGCCGAGTGACGCTTCAAAGCTCTTCAAGCTGGCTCGATGGCGAAAATCAGGGAAATCACCTTGAGTTTCGAGATTGCCGGATGGACAGCCAGTGGGGTGGACCGGTCTCGACGCCAACTGTCGGTCCGGGATATCGAACAGACTCGTGCAGGTTCATCAATTGCTCGGGTGACCTTGGTGCAGAACATTGGGCTGTGCAGTCGTTTTCTTCGTCGCGAATTGCGTACTCTTTCAACGGTTGCGAGTTGTTGGACTCGACGACGGCACACTCGATGAATGCCTGGTTTCATGTTGTCGCATGCAAGAGCATCGGTCAAAATTCGTTCCGGGCCAACAGTACCGCTTCCCTTGCAAACGGAGTCCCTGAGCAAGAAGGAGTCTTCTTCGCCTGGAACCAGTTTGTGGACTTTCGATCTTCAGGACGCAAGATCCTGACACTGGGGGAAACGGCCGGGCAGCCCAACCACAATGCCGCGATTGTCGGAAACGTCTTCGAGAAGACAGCGGGCACCTCTCCTGCCATCGCGATCGCAGGAGACGGGACCGAGACAGCTTCGCAAGCGACGAATGATATTAAGTTGATTGCGAACACCGTAGCTGGTGAGCGAGTTAACCTCTCGTACAATGACAGCGGACCAACAGGATGGGACCGGTCGAATTGGTTTATGATTGGGAACTCCTTCCACCAAATGAACATTAAAGCTGATCTGTTCAATGGCGGGAACGGACAGAGGACCGGCGGTTGGCCACTGTTAAATGGAATTAATTGTCACCACAATCACTATCGTGATGGTGACCTCTTCG
Source organism: Thalassoglobus sp. JC818 (assembly GCF_040717535.1). Taxonomy (NCBI): domain Bacteria; kingdom Pseudomonadati; phylum Planctomycetota; class Planctomycetia; order Planctomycetales; family Planctomycetaceae; genus Thalassoglobus; species Thalassoglobus sp. JC818. The sequence goes on along the minus strand of NZ_JBFEFI010000018.1, from coordinate 21,609 downwards.
CACAAGAAGGAAGAGGGCGCGACACGACCTACGGGACTCCCTCTCAACCGATGGAACCGGGTTATGTTGATGATCGATCCGGATTAAGTGGTGCCGGTGGTGGTGACTACACGCCGACTGCTGAATCAGTTCTCATCGGTCGAATTCTTGCCGGAGTACTGGATTTCGGCTCGGATCTCGCTGGAAGCACTTATCGGCGAGATATTGGTGGACTGCAGCATCAGATCGTGTTCGTTCCGACACCTCAGGCTGGTTCGACTCTCAATCGACGCTTTCGCCCATAAGCGACCCTGTTACATTTCACGTCACTCTCGCCGACAGATTTCTTCTGTTCGCAGCGACTGACTCGTGAAATCCAGCCAGATTCACAACGACTCACCGTATGAAGTCGCGCTAGTACACGCTTGATTATTTTAATCTCCAAACGAGGTCTAAGTTATGTCAACTCATACCGGTACTGAGAAGATTGTGACGTTTCGCACTGTCACAGCTGCTGACAACATTCAGTTGAGCGAAGAGTTCGAACCGAAGCGAGGTTGCCGGGTGATTAACAACTCCGGTAGCCCTATCGCTTTGACTGTTTACGAAGTTGATCCTGTTTCCAAAGCCCGGGTTGTTTGCGAAGACATCGGTGAAGTGACGATCGACGCCTACGCATCGAAAGATCTCGGTTCGCAGGTCTTTGCATGTTGGCGAATCGCGTTTCGTCTCTCCTCCGGTGTTGCCGATGTCGTGGTCGTCAGCGCGGAGTAGTGAGCTCTCTGTTCTCTTTGGTCTGCACCAATTGTCGCGAAGAGTGCGTGTTGAATTGCTATGAATGTTGAGTGACTGCCTTCACGTCGATCAGGGAAGCTGTGAGCAGCCGAGAGCTGGAGGAATGCCATCACAGCACTTTCCAGCTGACATTGGAACGCGATGTACTTTCCATTCCACCACGCACTTTTCGCATTCGTATTCGACTTTCTTCAGCTTGCGAACGACTTTGACATCAGCACATTGAGAGCAATAGCCGCTGCCGCTGCCGGACATCGCATCACACTGGTCACATTTGTCCTTTCTGAAGAAGTCGAACAGTGGGCAGCGCACGCGGGGAACGCAAATCGGTTCGCACTCCACTTCCCAGCAATGCTTTTTGACTTTCTCCATCTTCGTTTCCGGGCAACAGACCAACTGACACGGCGGGCAGTTGACCGTTTCGCAGCACCCCGTTGGCTTGCACGCACCGAGAAAGTTCCCGGCGGTCGCTTGTGCGGAAGTCGAGAAGATGAATGCAAGGGACAAGAGTATTTGTGAACGATTCATACGTCTGCTCCAGTCGTGAGACACGGGGGCACTTGATGGTGTGAGGGGAAATCGATTTCAGAAGAGGACATGTGATTCGCAGATCTGAAATCTTTCAGATGGTGGAGTTGGGTTTTGGTCAACTTGTGGATCAGTGGTGGAATCTCAAGATCGAGTACTCTTTCCTTTGAGCGTCCTCAAGCAAATTGCTCTTGCCTGTGCACTCGCTTTCGCTGTTTCACTTGTTAAAAGGCTGTGCTTGCTCGTGCACACCAAATCAAAAAATGCTCTAGAACTCCACTGCGAACCGCGTTCCGAAGAAGAAGTAGTTGCCGGAGGTGAAACCGTTTACGGGGCGATGGTTGTCAATTTCACCGTACGAAGCATCGAATTGAAGCTTCGAGTACGGCGTCCAGTGCCAGTTTAAAGCACTGGTCCAGGCTTCACCAACACCGCCGAGAACATTGTCATCGGAGAGGTCGAGGTAGTCGTACCGGAGTGCCACGTTCCAAGCTCCCCATCCTGTGCCACAGCCACCGGTGCATTGATCAACCAGGAAGAAGTTTTCGAACGGTTTGACTCGACCGATCGTTGAGGTCTTGCGGTCGTATGGGATGTGTTCTCCGGTCAGGAAGTATGAGATGTAAGCATACGCTCCGCCGAATTGGAGGTCCTCTTCCCCTTCTCGCTGGACCCAGTTGTGCTGGTATTCGGAGACGAGTTGCAAGGGTCCGTAGTTGAAGATCGATTCGAGACCAATGATTTCGTAGTGATCAGCTGCAGCAATTCGCTCGGTGTTCAACCATCTCGTGTCTGATCGGGCTGCGACGCGGGTTCGGAATCGGGCTTCGTTTTGATTCGTGTCCGAAGCGTTTCTGTCTCCGTCGGTGCGAGCGGCCATCCCGGCGATCGCGAGGTGCAGATACCCTCGGCCGTCAGATGCTTCGTCATACCATGGTGAGGCAGAGAGACGCCCGTTCAAGCTCATCTGATTTGACTGACCGATAACGCGACCGTCGGTTGCGATGTTCTCGAGGAAATAGGCACCATATCGCCATGTAAAGACCTCGTCGTCGGAGTAGCCGTACATTGCGATACCGGGACGTCGGGCGTCTTCGTTGAACGCTTCGACGACAAACGGCCGCTCCATGAAGACGTTGTATCGACTACTGTTGAGGTGATCGAGCCCCAGTGGCCGCTTCTGGTTACCGATCAAGAGTTGCTGGTTGAACGGAAGCTCTTTGAATCCCAGATAGACATCTTTCATCTCCGGAGTTCCCGGATTGTTGAAGTCAATCTGAACTCGCCAAAGCATCGTTTCGAGGATGTCGCCCTTCATTTCGAGACGAATTCGACGGAAAAGAGCTCGGTCTTCCGGGGGACGGCCGTAATTGTCAGACATCGGATCGGGATGTTCGAAGTACCCAATTCCCTCGGAGTTGTTGACGAAGTCCCAGTAGTCCGCATGAATTCGACCGTTGATGCTCATCGTCGGTTTCTTGGCAGCGTCGGACTTTTTCTTTTGCTCTGCTTCGTGGAACTTGGTCCAGGCGGAATCGAGATCGTCCCAACCCTTCTCAAGTAGACTCAAACGCTCTTCAAGCTCTGCAGGAATTGAGTCCGGAGCGTCTTCCCGAATTTCTTCGAAGGAAACCATTTCACGCGCCACATTGGGAAGGTCGCGAAATGACTCTTCAGCGCCTGTTGCGGTGAAGACTCCATCGACTCCGATTGGAAGGCCAAGGTCGTCCAACTCTTGCGTTGTCCCCTGAGCTGCAGGGAAAGGTCTCGCTTGTGCTTGTGCCTCTTTGACCGATTTCAGCTCAGTTGTGAGCGTTTGAATTTGCTTCTCGGCCGCTTCCAGCCGCTCAAGCAACAATCGCACTTGAGGATCAAGCTCGACCTCCTCTTCGGCAAACGCCGCCGGGGACAGGAGGGTGACCAAACAGAGAAAGGCAATGGTCCAGTGGTATTTCATAATCGTGGACATCCATGTCCTCTTCTTCAATCCAGATCGGATTCACCAATAGAGCATGATGCTCTGACCTATACACTCGCTTGAACTGCAAAACCGGGATTGAGCCGTTTTCAGAGGCGAGTCCGCCAAGACGTTCTGGGGAAACGAATTGGCGAGTGAAACGACGCAGAATCGTTCCGCAATCTACTCATCGAGTGAGCCAGCACGACGAGAACAACCGGAATAGGTGGAAAAACCAATCGGCGGACAACCTGTGCCGATTGTTCCGGTGGTGCGGGTTGTGGCGGCGCAATGTTAAGAATCAGTTAACAGCTGGTGGGGAAGAGTCTCGAAAGTAGTCCTACACACCGAACGAAGACACCTTGCATACACTGGAGCAATACTTGAGTGATTTATTGAAGATGAAGCTCGCCGCCGCTCGCCTATCTCCGCATGGGCGTTGCGTCGTAACGCAATAAACGCCCTGCACTTGCAGCTTAAGCTCCGTCAGACTCGATTGAGCCAGCGCACTTGGTAGGGAGAGAGGGAAATGCCTTCCGAGGTGTTCAACTCGCTGCCGTCGAGAACATCTTGAAAGAAGTGTCCAAAGCCAGCTGTGCGAATCTGATTGCCTGAGATCTCCTGCGGTTCTTCTGAAAAGTTCGCGAGGATGACCATCCGGGCGCTGTCGTTCATTCGAACATACGCCAGGACATGCGGATTGCGGAGGCTGATCAATTCCATCTTCTGGCCTGACAGGGCTGCCGAGTCTTTTCGAATGGCGATCATTCGCTTCACGGTTGTGAATAACCGGGTGCGAATCGAGCCTCCGTTGCCGTTGTGATGGTCGTCGAGTTCCTGAAGGTACTCCCATTTCATTCGAGGACGATGGACCCAACGCGTGTCGCCTGCTTTGGCAGGGTCTTTGACGAAATCGTAATCATTCAGCAATCCCCACTCCTCACCCAGATAGAGAAGCGGTATTCCGCCGACGCTGAGGATGATGCCTTGAAGTAGCGTGATGCGGCGAATTGCCAGTTCGATCAGATCGCGATCACCGGTGAGCAGGGCCTGCTCCAACCCTGCCAGAGATGCCAGAGTTCCCGAGATTCTCATATCACCCGTTTGAGGGTTGTGTTGGAAGGGAACTCCACGGGCAAACGAATTTGCGAACTGACCAGTGTAAAACTCGTTCAGAAATTGCCGATGGTCATACCCATTGATGCCGATCTCGGCAGCATCCTGATCATCAAAAGTCCAGCCGATGTCATCATGGCATCTCAGGTAGTTGACCCATGAGGTTCGCTGGGGGAGTTGATGACGATGGGTGAGAGACTTGAACAACAGCTTCGTCTCGCGAGTTGCCAGTGACTCCCACAACAGAGCCATCAGTGTCGGGTTGTACGAGATCTGGCACTGATCCGCCCCGATGTATTTCACAACATCATCCGGATGAACAATTGCTTCCGATTTGAAAACAAGGCCCGGAGCAGCGATTCGAGCGAGTTCATTGTACGCCCGAATAATTGTGTGGGCTTGAGGCAGATTCTCGCAGCTGGTTCCCATCTGTTTCCAAATGAATGCCACTGCGTCCAGTCGCAGGATGTCGACTCCCGTATTGGCAATGAAGAGCATCTCTTCCAGCATCGAGCGGAAGACCGACGGGTTCTGGTAGTTCAAGTCCCACTGGAAGCTGTTGAATGTGGTCCAGACCCACTGCTCCATCCCATCCTGCCAGGTGAAGTTTCCACGGCGGACAGTCGGAAAGATCTCTCGAAGCGTACGCTCATACTGATCGGGAATCGTACGATCGGGAAAGATGTAATAGAACTGCTGGTATTCTTTGTTTCCCGACTGAGCTTGCTTAGCCCAGATGTGATCATCCGAGGTGTGATTGAATACGAAGTCGAGCACGAGGCTGATGCCCGCTTCTCGCAGGTCGTCCGCCAACAGGCAGAGGTCGTCGATGGTGCCGAGGCGCGGGTCAATCGATCGATAATTGCTGATCGCGTAGCCGCCGTCGTTGTCTCCGGGACGCACAGCGAACAACGGCATCAGGTGAAGATAGGTCAGCCCGAGTTCTTTAAAGTAGCCGATGTGTTCGCGAAGCTTCCCGAGATTTTCGCTGAACAGGTCAACGTAAAGTGCTCCTCCGACAACTCGTTCCGACTGAAACCAGTCCGGCTCGTGAATTCGTTGCTCGTCGAGCTTCTTCAACGGGGCAGAACGGCTTTTCCACGATAGCGCAGCGGTCCTGGCGATTTCCTCCAGGTGATAGAAGAAATCGTAGCGGCGTCCGTACAGTTCAAACAGGTGACGGAACAGAGTTGGCCAGTGTTGCTCGAGTCGGCGAACGAAACGTTGTACGTCGAGGTCATGGACTTCTTCCTCTGACCAAACGCTGAGAACTCTGGGAAGAATTCGTTTCAGAGACAGTTCCGCTTCGAAGCCGAGATCGGTGAACTGGAGGCTTTCATTCGGTTCGATCATTCGGAATTACTATGTGATCCAGAAACTGGTAGTAGTTGATGCCTTCGAGGATGCCGCGTGCGTGATGCGCTTCGGCGAAGTAGATCCGCGGGAGCCCACGGAGTGATTCAAGTTCCGGGCTGTGATTCCCGACGACTACGCCGAGAGTTCGCCCCTTCAACATGCCTTCATCGTTCCCGGAATCTCCGGCGACAAGAATATGTTCGGGCTGAAAACTCCATTTGTAAGCGACGTGCCGCATCGTGTTTCCGCTTCCTCCCCGGACGGGAATCACATCCAGATACATTTGATGCGACAGAATCAGATTCGCGCGGAGCTTGGCTTCGCGAATAATCTTTCTCAAGTCTGCGAGAGACGGTGCTTTGTCTGCGTCGTAATTATAGCTCAGTTTGAAACGTGACTGATTGACTTCCGGCTGTAAGAACAAACCCGATTGATCAGCCAGAATCTCTTGAATCTTTCGTCGGTTCCAGTTGTAGCCAATCTCCCGATCCCAACTCGAATCCGAAGTAAGTTGGCTGCCGTAATGCAGTTCAGTTCCAACTCCCGATTCAATCAAGTCGGGGAACGGCAAGCCGAGTTCTTCGATGAGTTCACATGCACTTTGCAGTGTTCGGCCAGTTGCGATTCCGAAACCGATGTGATCCTGCTCCTCAATCAGACGGACAAATTCATCAAGACCCTCTTGATCCCCAGTGAGTGTGTTGTCGAGGTCGGTGATGATCAGACGATCGAATTCCGGGATGCGGCGCCGCGGTGTTTTCTTCGCGAGAGCGGGTTTCGCAGTTTGGGAAAGGATCTCGTTCAGGTCTCGCAGATAACGTTCACCGTGATGCTTCCAAGAGTAGTGTTCGTGAGCTCCGGAAACGCCCTGCTCCGACCATTGCGACCATTCTTTCTCGTTCGTCAAAACGCGGAGCAACGCCTGTTCCGTCACTTCGATATCAAGTGGATCAACGAGCAGCCCGTTCCGGCAATTGGCCACGATGTCACGCGGTCCGCCATCGTTCGTGGCGACGATCGGCAGACCACTGGCAGCTGCTTCCAAAAGCGTTAGGCCGAATGGTTCGGTCAAAGCCGGATTGATAAAAACACCTCGACTCTGCGCTGCGAGGCGAAACAAATCGGGGACGTCGTCAGGGCTGTGAGTTTTGGGGTACGCAATTTTTCCGTAGAGATCGTAGACGTCGATCAGGGTCAGAATCTGCTGTACGACTTTACGTTGAGCTGGGGCAAGGTCTCGCAAATCTTCTCGCGTTCCGAGGACAAGAACGAGATTCGCGATGCGACGTAATTCTTCGCTCTGACCGTATGTTTCAACAAGCGTATGCAGATTCTTGCGTTCATCGGGCCGAGCCATCGCTAGAATTAGCGGTTTGTCCGGCTCCTGCAGGAAGCGATTAAGCTCGGCAGCAATCGCAGGACGAGAGTCATCATCAGCCGGCGGACGGAATGAGGTCAGATTCACGCCGGGCGGAATGACTTCCATGCGATCCGGAACATAGTGTTCGTACATCGCGTATTGAGATTCCACTTCCTGCGTCGTGCTGGTCACGACCATGGCGGCGGTCTCGAGCGCGTATTCCTCCGCTTCGATTCGACGCGAAATCTTGTACCGCTTTTCAATGTCTTCCGGCTTCTTGTTGGCAGCCATCAGTCGTTCGCGTTTGACGCGGCCGAGTGAGTGACCGGTGAAGACAAACGGGACATGCAAGAGCCGGGCAAGTTGGGCCCCTGCAAATCCGGCATCGGCATAGTGGCCGTGAATCACATCAGGCAAACCGGTGCGTTTGAAGTGAGCCAGAGTCTGATCGATGAAGTCTTCAATATGCGGCCACAACAGCTCTTTGCGAAGATAGCGTTTCGGCCCAAACGGGATGCGAACAATCCGTGCGTTCTCTGTGATGGGTTCTTCAACTTGAGAGTAATCATCGCTGACGCGCGGATCGAAAATCTGTCGTGTGAGCAGTTCGACTTCGCCCACATCTGGATGTTTCGCAAGTTCTGCTGCAAGCTCGAGGACATATTTGACCTGCCCTCCGGTATCAGCATCACGCCCGAGTTCGAGATCGTTGGCTCGAATCAACCCGTGCAGACTGATGAGTACGATTTTTTGTTGGGTTCGCTTTTTCAGGTTCATATGAGCAGAATACTTTGCCACGGTGGACGTCGACGAATCCCTGATACCCTCCCCTTGTTGGTGTGAAGGCCAGAAGGATGTCGACGGAACGTTTCATTTTCAGCGTAGCAGGTCGTTATGAACAATCGAAGTCACGAGAGTGGAAAACAGATTCTCGCGACGGATCTCGACGGAACTCTCATTCCCCTCGATGGTCGAGCTGATCACGTCCAGGATTTGCAAACTCTTGCGGAGGCACTCAGGCAGAATGGTATTCCCATCTGCTTCGCAAGCGGTCGGCATTACGAAATCATTCTGGACGCGATCGCAACATATCGTCTTCCAACACCCGACTGGATCATCTGTGATGTTGGCACGACAATTCTCTCTCGCGTAAACGATGATTACGCTGTTGAAGAAGCTTACCGTCAGCATCTTCAAGAACTGATGGGAGACTCATCGTTCCGCGACATCCAGCACTCCCTCCATGATCTCGACGAATTGAGACTTCAGGAAGAGGAGAAACAGGGCGAGTTCAAACTCAGCTTCTATACAGACGCGGACTCACTTTCAGCGACGGTGGACAAAGTTCGCGATCGACTCGGTGAGACACCCGTTTCGCTCATCGACAGCGTCGATCCGTTCACTGGCGACGGACTGATCGACTTGCTGCCTGCCGGCACATCAAAAGCGTATGCCCTCAATTGGTGGGCTGATGCTCAAGGAGTGAAGCACGAAAACATTGTCTATGCTGGCGATTCGGGAAATGACCTAGCAGCTTTCCAAGCTGGGTTCCGTTCGATCGTCGTTCAAAATGCTCCGGATTGGCTCGCTGAGAAAGTTGCCGAACACCATTCCTCCAAAGACTGGACGAACCGTTTCTATCGAGCGGAACGCGACGCCACGAGCGGGGTCCTCGAAGGCTGCCGCCACTTCGGGTTAATTGGAGAGTGAAACGCCGAAAGCAGTGGGCCATTTTAAGAGTCGAAGCAATGAGAGGGCGTCATGCGAAATAGCGCGACGCCCAATGTTGTTGAAGCAGATTGAGTTCGATGTGGAATCCGCTCGTGCGATCTCGGCGTTGACCATGGATCGGGGAGGTCTTACTCTGGCATGCGAGTAAAGATTGCATAACTCCCAATCAAGGGCCCCAACTGATGATCAATCGAGTTCTGATTTTTGCTGCTTTGATGAGTGCATTGTCAATCGCACACACAGCCACTGCTCAAGACACCGTCCCGGGAGCGATTTGGGTGATGCGGTTCAGCAATGTCGCGGGACCGAAGCGGGTTGCCATTGGAGCATTTCGGATCCAAAACGGACAAATGTTTCAACCGCCGCTCGACGTCGACATGTCCCCCAAGGACTTTGACCGCGATCAATTCACGAGACCTGTTGGCACGAGTGTGGAAAACAAGAAGACCCACAAGAACCGTTTCAATTTCGAAGATGCCGTCGTTTACAAAGCAGGTCAGGAGCCATCCGCGAAAACAAAACTCCAATTCAGTGGTGTTGGATTTGCGTCTCTTCAGAAAATCGGCCACTGGGAAGGCCACTTCACAAACTCGGATGGAGTCAACTTTGAGTTTAGCTGCAAACGAGTCATCGAATAGCTGACCGCTTCGCAGCGGAATACATCAAACAGATCGATGTTTGAGTAGCCACCAAGTGCTGAGCAAATTCCTGCGATCGGTTCGAGATGTCCTCGACCGATCGCAGTGACTTGTCACTCTCAATACTGTCGAACTGACTTCTTGCTTAGGCGTCCAAAGCGTTTCGCATGTCGGCGACGAGGTCTTCGGGAGACTCGATACCGACGGAGACGCGGATAGTCCGTTCGCTGATGCCTGCTTCGCGGCGTGCATCTGCGGTCATCGAAGCATGGCTCATCGTTTCTGGATATTCGATGAGCGACTCAACGCCTCCGAGTGATTCGGCGAGTTGGAACAGTTTCAGGTTCTTGAAGACCTTTTCAGCGAACGTGCGGTCTTCCGCAACGTCGAAGCTGAGCATCGCTCCGAAACCGTCCTGTTGGGATTTGGCGAGTGCGTGCTGTGGATGCGACTCCAGCCCGGGATAGTAAACCTTTTGAACTTTCGGGTGCTCATCGAGCATTCTCGCCAGCGCCATTGCTCCGCGCTGGTGAGCTTCCATGCGAGGACCGAGGGTCTTCACGCCTCGCAGAACCAACCACGCATCAAACGGAGAACAACCGAGCCCCATGGCGTTCACGATGTAGCCAATCCGTTCCTGATGGGCTTCTTTCTTGGTAATGACCGCTCCGCCGACGACATCGGAATGACCGTTCAGGTACTTCGTCGTCGAATGAATCACGACATCGACACCTTTCTCCAACGGTCGTTGAAGATACGGAGACAGAAATGTGTTGTCCGCGATGGAAATGAGATCGTGAGCTTGTGCAATCTTGGTGACCGCTTCGATATCGACGATATTCAGCAGCGGGTTGCTGGGGGTTTCGATCCAGATTCCCTTCGTCTCCGGAGTGATGGCCGCTTCGACTTGAGCGGGATCACGCATGTTGACGAACGAGAATTTGTAGCCCTGATTGGTGAAGACATCGGAGAACAGGCGATAAGTCCCGCCGTAAATGTCATTTCCTGCGATAATATGATCGCCAGGCTTGAAGAGAAACATCGAAGCTGTGATTGCCGCCATCCCGGTGCAGACAGCTCGGCAGTCAATTCCGCCTTCGAGAGCAGCGAGGTTTTCTTCCAATGCTCGTCGGGTCGGATTCCCGCTGCGCGTGTAGTCGTATCCCCGATTTGTCGTGAGATCGTCCCAGTAGAAGGTCGATGTCGGGTAAATCGGCGTGATGCAACTATTGTAAGCGGAGTCTTTTTCGACTCCGGTATGGACGCAACGAGTTTCGAATTTCATACGTTTCACCTTAGGTGGAATTCAAAGCGACAGAGTTTATCGGCTCAAACACCGCTGTCGAGTGTGGGGGACACACGAGGGCGAATGGAAGTTCGAGGAATCTGTGCGATGTCTTCGTCGTTTGGTTGTCGTCTACCGATCAAATCGAGATGATGCGTTTGCTGGTTTTGACGAGGCTCGAAGAAAGACTCACAATGTTCACACACCTCTCTCGTTTTGTTTTTGCTTACATCTGTTTATCTGGGCTGATATTCGCACAGGTCAACGAACCGCTGAGAAATCAAGGAGTTCTCCCCACGGGAGAGGATGGACGGACACTCAACCTGAACTTCGAAACCGGTGACCTCCAGGATTGGACCGCCACCGGGACCGCCTGGACCGATCAACCCGTCAAAGGGGGCATCGACCAAAATCGCGAATTCGGTGGCGGGAAAAAAAGCCAGCACACCGGTGAGTTCTGGCTCGGAGGATACGAAAAGCTCGGAGATCCCCCCAAAGGGTCGCTCACTTCGGTTCCGTTCAAAGTGACACACAACTGGTGCAGCTTCCTGATCGGAGGGGGAAGTCATCCAGAGACGCGCGTGGAACTGCTTCTCGCCGACGACCAGAAGGTGTTTTACCGCATCTCCGGCCGCAATCGGGAAGAAATGCAGCCCGCGGTCGTTAATCTGGCCTCTCACGTTGGGAAGAAGATTCAGATTCGAATCGTCGACGAAAACTCGACAGGCTGGGGCCACGTCAACTTCGACGACTTCCGCTTTTACGCGCAGCGTCCTCGCTTTGAACTTCCCGTTCTAACCCCCGCACCCCGCGTTCAACTCGGGGAAATCTACCCATTCGAAAATCTCTCCGGCACCGTCGCCGCCGAGAAAATGATCGTGCCTGATGGATTCCGTGTGCAGCTGGCTGCCGAAGAACCTGATGTCATGCAGCCTATTGCAATGGCAATCGACGACCGGGGCCGACTTTGGATTGCTGAAGCCTTCGAATATCCCACCCGTGCCAAACAAGGTGAGGGTCGCGATCGGATTGTCATCTTGGAAGACACGAACCTTGATGGAGTGTTTGACTCCCGAAAGGTCTTCATCGAGGGATTGAATCTCGTCAGCGGCATTGAATTGGGCTTCGGTGGCGTTTGGGTCGGAGCCGCTCCCTATCTGATGTTCATTCCGGATCGCGACGGTGACGATGTCCCAGATACCGAAGATCCCGTGAACGCGCAGATTGCTCCGTCAGAGTCACTTCTGCAATTCCCGAAAGATATCCCAGCTGGGGCGACCGTCCTTCTGGATGGTTTTGGCTACGAAGACACTCACGAAACGTTGAACGCATTTATCTGGGGACCGGATGGATGGCTCTATGGTTGTCACGGAGTTTTCACTCATTCGCGCGTCGGAAAACCGGGCACTCCCGACGACGAAAGGCACCCTCTCAATGCGGGAGTCTGGCGATATCACCCAACGCGTCACATCTTCGAAGTGTACGCCCATGGCTCAAGCAACCCATGGGGAGTTGACTTCAACGAAGCTGGTGATGCTTTCATCACAGCCTGCGTGATTCCTCACCTGTATCACATCATTCCGGGTGCTCGCTATCAGCGACAGGGAGGACAGCACTTCAACCCTCATACTTACGATGACATCAAGACGATCGCCAAACATCGGCACTTTGTCGGCAACCAGTGGAATAACAACGACCGCGCTCGCTCCGACGATCTCGGAGGTGGCCACGCTCACGCTGGTGCAATGATTTATCTCGGCGGCAGAGAAGGCTTCCCGGCTCCGGAATGGGGAACTCTCAAGAAGTACGCTCAAAAACCGGGCTGGCAGCTTCCCAACGAGACCTCTCAGCAGGGTTGGCCCGAAGAGTTTCACGGCAAGCTCTTCATGAACAACATTCACGGGAATCGAATCAATATCGACCAGTTGATCGCAGAAGGTTCCGGGTACGTCGGAGATCGGTATCCCGATTTCCTGCTCACTCAGGACAAGTGGTCACAGATGATCTACATGACCTACGGTCCGGACGGTCAGATGTACGCCATCGACTGGTACGACCAGAACCAATGCCATCGCGTTGAAGAAGGGGCTCACGATCGCAGCAACGGACGTGTCTTTCGGGTCAGCTACGGAAATGCATCGCCAGTCAAACTCAATCTGAAAGACGTCGATTCGAAGGATTTGATCACTCTGGCACTCGTCTCAGAAAACGAATGGTTCGCCCGACGTGCGAATCGCATCATTCAGGAACGTCGTTGGTCTGGAGACCTTTCCGACGCAGACGCCATCGCAGCTGCGAAGAAGATTCTTTCCGAAGATGCTGAGTTGCAGGAAATGCCAAGACGCTATCGGCTGGTCAATTCACTCGTCGGCGTCGAGTTTTTCCTCGATCCCAAGTACGTTTCTCAACCATCGAGTGAACGACAAGTCGATGAACTGGTCTCGCGGATTGGTGTCGAGGGCACCAACTCAATCTTGCGAATGCTCACTGGAACGAAAGAATTTTCACCACAGATTCTCAGCAATCTCACAGCTCTCGCTCGCTCATCCGACCCTGGGGCAGATCGGATTCGATTGAATCTCGCATCAATTGCGCAATCGATTGCATTCAAGGATCGATGGCAACTCCTCGAAGCTCTCACATCACATCCGGAAGACGCGGCCGATCACAATCTGCCGCTCATGTACTGGTACGCCATGGAACCGCTCGCAGATCTCAATCCGCAGCGAGCACTGGCATTGGCGATGTCATCCGGTGAAAACATTCCCCTGCTCCGAGAGTTCATGATCCGTCGCCTCGGAAGCGGGAACCCTGAAGACTCCCTGAAGCTTCTGGTCGAAGGACTTTCAACAGCGAAAGACGATGTTGTTCGACTGACCTTCCTGAAGGGAATTCGAGGAGCTGTCGCAGGACGAGAAGAGATTTCCCTGCCGGAAGCTTGGGATTCGGTTTACGAACAACTCACGAAACCTGAATCGACCGATCGTCACTTCGACGTTTACCTCTACGCACTCGGACTTGGATCACGTTTCGGAAATGAATCCGCTGCCAGCGCCCTGGAATCACTCGTCATCGATGAATCCGGCCCCTACGAAGAGCGAAAAGTTGCGTTCACATTCCTCGTTGAGAATGATTCGCCCGAGCTTCCGTCCATCATCAGTCAACTCCTTTCCGGAACGACATTGAGAGCAGAGGCACTGCGGGCAGCAGCAACGATCGACAACTCAGAAATCGCTCTCGCAATTGTTTCGAACTACAAAGCACTGAACGCCGACGAACAAACCGACGCGAGAAATACGCTCGCGAGTCGCGTCAGTTATGCTGTCGAACTCCTCAAAGCTGCCGATTCCGGCAAGATTCCCAAACAGGATCTCTCCGCCGACTTGATCCGACAGCTGAGAAACCTCGACCACCCGGATGTGGTCGACCTTCTACAGAAAGTTTGGGGAGTGGTCAGAGACAGCGACGTCGACCGAAAGGCACTCATTGCTGAATATCTCACACTTGTCCAGTCCAGCACAAAGGAAACTCCCGACCCGAATCTGGGGCGAGCTGTCTTCGCGAAAACGTGCCAGCAGTGCCACACACTCTACGGAGTCGGCGGTCAGGTCGGGCCGGACATCACCGGGGCGAATCGAAAGGACCTGAACTACCTTCTGTCCAATGTGCTCGACCCATCATCTGTGATGGCGAAAGAGTACCAACCCAATATCGTTGCGACCGACTCGGGACGAATCGTCACGGGCATCGTCAAGGAAGAAACTGACACCCTGCTCACGCTGCAGACCGCGAACGAACTCGTTGTCATTCCCGTCAACGAAATCGAAGCTCGAAAGCAGAGCCCGTTATCGATGATGCCTGACGATCTCCTGAAGAATCTTTCTGAGCACGAAGTTCGCTCTTTGATCGCCTACTTGTCGGGTTCTCAACAAGTCGCGATGCAGGCAACCGATGCGAATCTCAACCGCTTCTTCAACGGCGTCGACCTGAGTGGCTGGATGACGACTCGTCAGGAAGACCAGTCACTTTGGACGGTTGAAAATGGCGAAATCATTGGTCGCTCAACTGGCCTGGCTCACAACGCATTCCTCGTCAGCGACTTGAAGCTTTCCAACTTCGAGCTGAACTGCGAAGTCAAACTCATTGACAATGTTGGCAACAGTGGAATTCAGTTCCGAAGTCAACCACTCGCTGACGGTGAGATGAAAGGCTATCAGGCCGACATCGGCGTGGGTTGGTGGGGGAAACTCTACGAAGAACGTGGACGGGCATTGCTCGTGAATCAGGATAATGCCTCGCTGGTCAAGTCCGGTGAATGGAATCAATACACCATTCGCGCGGTCGGGCCTCGCGTTCAAGCTTTCCTCAACGGAACGAAAGTCATTGACCTCGTCGATCCTGCGGGGGCAGATTCCGGGCAAATCGCCCTGCAGCTGCACTCCGGTGGACCGATGGAAATCCGGTTCCGTGACCTGAGTGTGAAGTTGCTCGATCCTGTTCCTCCTTTTGCCGACAACGGAGCCCAAGTCACTCAATGGCCCGTGTCATCCGGCGGCTCTGGAGAAACACAAATCACGTGGAAGAAACACATACTCGATGACCTCTTCCGCAGCGAAGGTTCCGCGATTGCTGACTTTGACAACGATGGACAAATGGACGTCGTCGGTGGCAGTCAGTGGTACAAGTTGCAATTCGACGATGGAGAATTCCAGAAGTTTGAACCGCAGCCGATTGTGACACCTGTGGAAGAATTCGACCCGAAAGGATACAGCAACACGTTCTGCAATTTTGGAATGGATGTGAATGGCGACGGCTGGATTGATCTTGTGGTCGTCGACTTCCCTGGAAAACCGACGTGGTGGTTTGAAAACCCGGGCAGCACAGGCTCAGCAAATTCATGGACGAAGCACGAGATCACTCCCATTACCAACAACGAGAGTCCTCAACTCCTTGATCTGACCGGAGACGGAATCCGTGAACTCTTGTGCGGATTCGATGAACGGGTCATGGGATTCGCCAGCCCGAAATCTCTCCCCAATGCACAATGGAAGATCAATGCCGTCTCAGATCCTGGAGCACCAGGCACAGATCGATTTTCACATGGAATTGGAGCGGGTGACGTCAACAACGATGGCTGGAACGACATCGTCATCACCGAAGGATGGTGGGAAGCTCCGGAAGGCTATGCCACTGACCTCCCCTGGCATTGGCACCCTGCCCCATTTGGCCCGGCCTGCTCGCAAATGTATGTCTACGATTTCGACGGAGATGGCGACAACGACGTGCTTTCCGCGTCAGCTCATGCATATGGGATCTGGTGGAGGGAGAACCTCGGATCGGGTGAGGATGAAGAAATCCGCTGGGAAACCCATCTCATCGATGAGTCTTTCTCACAGACGCACTCGCTGGTGCTGGCGGATATCAACGGCGATGGGTTACCCGATCTCGTCACCGGAAAACGCCACTGGGCGCACGGAGGTCACGACCCAGGTGGAAACGATCCAGCTGTAGTTTACTGGTTCGAACTCCAGCAAGTCGACGGAAAGCCGGTTTGGACAAAACACCAGATCGACGATAATTCCGGCGTCGGAACACAATTCGATGTCGCCGATATCAACGGTGACGGACTGCTCGACATCGCGACTTCCAACAAAAAGGGAACATTCCTGTTCATTCAGTCTCGCGAGTGAACAACTCTCGCGAAACTTCTGAACTGATCTATCCTGGTCAGGTCACGAACAAGCTCGCTCGAGGAGAGAACATTGATCTCCTTGAGCGAGCTTTTGTCTTGGATTATGCCGCTGCTTTACCCTCGCACTGGCTTCTCAGATTTATCCAGACACGAACAGCTCTCGGCGATATTTCCGGAGGGCACCTCTGAATCAGGCCCGTTCAGCGCAAAAAAATGACGCTTCGGAGACCGAAGCGTCAACAAGAAAAATCTCTTCGGAAGACTGTTGTCAAAAACGCGAGATCGAAATCGATTCCACGCTCGGTCATGACAACTCGCAAGGCACTGTCTCAGAAACTCGTATCAACGAACTGGATCGTCGCTTAAACGAGTTCATTGAGAACAGTGTGCGAACGTCTTCAATGCCGGTCCTGCACTCTGCTGAAATCAATGCGAGATTTGACTGAGCATCGACTTGCACCTGCAGGATCAGACTTAAATGGCTTCCGCACCGGATTCACCGGTTCGAATTCGAATCACTTCTGCAACTGGAGAAACGAAGATCTTCCCGTCTCCAACTCGCCCAGTCTTGGCCGCTTCGGTGATTGCTCCGATCGCATCCTGCACAACGGAGTCATCAACCACAATTTCCAATTTCAGCTTCGGAAGGAAGTCGACGGTGTATTCCGCTCCCCGATACTGTTCTTTGTGGCCACGCTGACGTCCGAAGCCACGCACCTCGCACACCGTCATACCGACGATATTCTTTTCCGTGAGGGCTGCTTTGACGTCTTCCAGTTTGTAGTGGCGAATGATCGCTTCAATTTTCTGCATATTCCGATTCCTGAATTATGACGAACTTCAGTCCGCTGACGGAATTCGTACGGAACTCCCTTCGAGCCTGCGTCTGTTCGAACTTTCCGTCCACCATCATAAGCAATCAGAAAATCTGAAGGTATCTCGCCTTCCGATTCGCTGTTTGCCCATTCGATTAGAGAGATTCACTTCCAGTTTCACCAGTACGAATTCGGACCGCTTCGCCGAGTTCGCTAACGAAGATTTTTCCGTCGCCAATTTGGCCAGTGCGAGCTGTGTTCAGAATGGCATCGACGACTTTTTGTGATTCACCGTCGTCCACAATCAGCTCGATCTTCACTTTCGGGACAAAATCGACGGTGTACTCAGCACCGCGATACTGTTCCTTGTGGCCTTTTTGGCGACCGAATCCTCGGACCTCCGTCACAGTCATACCGGAAACGCCGGCTTCAGTCAGTGCATCCTTGACCTCTTCAAGTTTGAAGTGTCGGATGACTGCTTCGATCTTTTTCATCGTACTTTCCTTGGTAAAACGTCTGGGAGCCTGGTCGAAACCGACGACTCGCTCCCCGGCAATGTAATGATTCGATCCCGAATGGGAAGATGCGTATCAAAGGAAAATGTATCCTTCTTCGCCATGTTGAGTGAGATCGAGTCCTTGAAGTTCTTCATCTTGCGTGACACGCAATCCCATGACTGCATCGAGAATCTTGAGGATGATAAACGACCCCACAATTCCCAATGCTGCTGCGGCGATAATACTGACAGACTGATTAATCATCTGGCCAGCATTCCCCTCCAGCAACCCGACGCGCTCTCCCGTGATATCTTTCGTCGCGAAAACTCCCACGAGAAGTGCACCAAGCGTTCCACCGACTCCATGGACACCAAAAGCGTCCAGCGAGTCATCATATCCAAAAGTATTCTTCAGTTTCGTGCAGGCCAGGAAGCAGACATACCCAGCTGCGAGGCCGAGCAAGATTCCCTGCATTGGATTCACAGCTCCTGCTGCTGGAGTAATGCAAACCAGTCCCGCCACAGCACCGGAACAGCCACCCAACACGCTGGGGCGACCATGTTGCACCCATTCCGCGACGGACCAGGCAACAACACCCGCTGCGGCGGCCATGTGAGTTGCTACGAATGCGTTCACTGCCAGCGCGTTGGCTGCCAGTGCACTCCCCGCGTTGAATCCAAACCAGCCGACCCACAACAGGGCAGCACCGATACAGGTGTATGTCAAATTATGTGGTGGCATCGGTTCTTGCCCGAATCCGAGTCGTTTCCCGATCAGAATTGAGCAAACCAGCGCCGACATTCCGGAGCTGATATGCACAACTGTTCCACCCGCGAAATCGAGTGCTGGATACGAGGCTTGTTCGTTCCACTCACACAGCCATCCTGAATCAGCCCAAACCCAGTGAGCAATCGGACAGTAAACGAAGATTCCCCACAAAAGCGAATAGACGCACATCGTGCTGAATTTCATTCGTTCAGCGAATGCTCCGCAAATCAAAGCTGGTGTAATGATAAAGAACATTCCCTGGAAGACAGCGAAGATCATACCATCGACAGAAGCATTCAAAGAGAGCTCTGCACTCGGCATAACTCCCTTCAGGAACAGGTGATCGAAATTCCCGACATACGGGTTTTCGCCACCGAAGGCGAAGCTGTACCCACAGACTCCCCAAACGACCGTCATCATGCCCATTAGAAAGACACATTGCATCATGACACTGAGGATGTTTTTCTTGCGAACAAGCCCGCCGTAAAACAGAGCCAGACCCGGTGCTGTCATCATAAGCACGAGTGCTGAGGATGTAAGCATCCAGGCAATGTTTCCAGTGTCGAGGACGATCTCCTCTGTTTCCTGAGCATAGGTTGTGTTCGTCAGTAACAGTAACGAGCTGAGGAGAACCGCAGTCCTCCCGAGAAGCCTTTTCTTCATTTGTAACCCCTTGAGCACTAAGAGATTATGGTTGATAAAACGGTCGTTGCCAATTGATGAGGGGCGTTTCCTTCACGTTTCAAATTGAGAGGTGACGAATTCTCATCGAGAGTCAACTTCCCGACACGATGACAGAAAGCAACGCATGTGCCAAAAATGCCTGCATGGTGTGCTGATTGTGGAAGCGACCGGAAGAGATGGTCGCCCGACTTTGCGAATCCGATCGCGTTCTGCCATATTGCGACGAATGCCGTCTCGTTGATTTGATCAGACAGGAACACAACTGTGAGCACCCCCGCCCCGAACACAGATTCCACTTCACAGAACCTCCGCTGGTATGAAGGAATCTCCCGCTATCAATGGCTCGTCTTGCTGATTGCGTCCCTTGGTTGGGTGTTCGACATTTTTGAGGGGCAAATTTTCGTCGCGAGCATGCGAGACGCCATGCCTGCTCTGTTGGGAGTGACGGCGGACAACCCATCCGTTTCGAGATGGAATGACCTCGGATTCGGCAGCTTTCTGCTGGGCGGGGCGTTTGGTGGGGTGCTGTTCGGAATGTTGAGCGATCGCATCGGTCGATCCAAGACGATGATTCTGACGATTCTGTTCTATTCAATGTTCACCTGTCTCACTGCGTTTGCTCAGTCAGCCTGGCAAATGGTGCTGCTTCGCTTTTTCGTTGCGATGGGAGTTGGAGGCGAGTGGGCCGTCGCTTCCGCAATGGTGGCCGAAGTGATGCCGCAGCGATCGCGGGCTGTGATGAGTTCAATTTTTCACGCATCAAGCGTGTTTGGGACACTTCTGGCAGCAGCAGCGGGGGCGTTCATCGTGACACTCGGAGAGAGTGCCTGGAGGTGGGGGTTCGCAATCGGAGCGTTGCCAGCACTTCTGACGCTGTGGATTCGCTGGTCACTCCACGAACCAGAACAGTGGGTGAAAGCTCGTCAGAGAGCTTCTGAGGACGCGACACAGAAAACGGGCCAGCTCTCAGAGCTGTTTCAGGGTCAGAACCTCAGAAACACGCTCGTCGGCGTCAGTCTCGCATCGATCGGGCTCGTCACATTCTGGGGCGCCCATATTTATGGAAAGAACGCTCTGCTGCGACATGCACAAGCGACTGCAATCGCCGAAGAAGGTTTGGACCCGGCAACAGCCGACAAAGAACAGAAACAAGCAGCCTTCGCTGCCCACAAGACAGCCATCAAGCAGGCTGAAATGCTCAGTATGGTCCTCAACACGATTGGAGGTGGCTTGGGACTCGTCTTGTTTGGGGCCATCTCGAACCGCTTAGGACGTAAAGGAGCTTTCGCGCTCTATCATATTGTCGCCTTCATCATGGTAGTCTGGCTCTTCAAATTCCTGATCCCGCAAGGAGCTTCAGCGACGGTACTGGCATTGGTCCTGCCCGTCTTCGGCTTCTTCACGCTGGGAATGCATGCGGGATATGCCGTTTATTTCCCGGAACTGTATCCGACTCGTCTTCGCGGAACTGGAGCTGGTTTCTGCTTTAATATGGGGAGACTCGCTACAGCAGCTGCATTCTTCGGGTTTGGAGCAACCACAATCACTGACGAAAACAAAGCCCTGCTACTTGCTCCGCTCTATCTGGTGGGAGTCGGGATTTTGCTCTTCGCGAAAGAAACTCGCGGCACGGAACTGATGGAGTAAATCCCACGGCTAAGTCCGGAGAGGTTGCTGAAGCTTCTCCGGATACGTGGCTACTCGATCAATCGAGTTCCAACAAACGTCGGATTTCTTCTTGAATGGTGTTCGGAGCGGGAGTTCCATCGAGGTCAAGAACGAGTTCTTTCCGTCGGAACAGTGCTAAAGCTGGCTCTGTTTTGGTGTGGTACTCTTCCAACCTCTCCGCCAACGCTTCGGGCTTGTCATCCGGACGCGAAACCAGTTCTCCTCCGCAGACATCGCAGACGTTTTCGACTTCGGGTCGATGAGAGATCAAGTTGAAGTCGAGCCCGCAGTCGCTGCAAAGCCGCCGAGAAAGGACGCGATCCCGTACAACTGCGTCTGGTACCTGGATGTGGATGACTGCATCGATGTCGTAGCTCTCAAGGAAGAATAACGCCTGCGATTCGCTTCTCGGAAAGCCGTCGAGAATGAATCCATAGTTCCAGTCGTGCTGATCAAGTCGCTGGCGGACGATATCTTCGACAACTTGATCGCCCACCAGGTTGCCCGCAGCGACGGTTCTTTTCACCTGAGCACCCAGTTTGGTGTGATTCTGGATGTGCCACCTAAAGATATCGCCCACGCTGATGTGGACGATGTCGAGTTTCTGCTTGAGCAGTCTGGCCTGCGTTCCCTTTCCGCAGCCTTGAACACCCATAATGATGTATTTATGCATTCTTCCACCTGCTCGCTTCTGGTGTTCAGCAGGGCTCGTCTTTGCCCAATGAATTCAGAGTAATAGT
>NZ_JBFEFI010000017.1 GCF_040717535.1 Thalassoglobus sp. JC818 | reverse complement strand
GGACAACCATCTGAGGGACAACCATCTGAGGGACAACCATCTGAGGGACAACCATCTGAAGGACAACCATCTGAGGGACAACCATCTGAGGGACAACCATCTGAAGGACAACCATCTGAAGGACAACCATCTGAAGGACAACCATCTGAAGGACAACCATCTGAAGGACAGCCCGGAGAAGGACAGCCCGGAGAAGGTCAGTCTGGTGAAGGACAGCCCGGAGAAGGTCAGTCTGGTGAAGGACAGTCTGGAGAAGGACAGTCTGGAGAAGGACAGTCTGGGCAGAGTACCGAAGGGGGAGATTCGAGTCAGAGCAGTGAACTCGGTTCCGGTTCTCAAGATGGTGCGTCGCGAGGTGGTGGAGGAACTCAAGCGGGCCCACGTACTGGTGACTATGGTCAGCAGGGAGAAGCTTCTCCGGAGTCTTTGACTCCTGAACAAGCTGAATTGGAAAACCGCAAACGGGCCACGGAACTGGCACTGAAGAAACTCAGAGAACGTCTCTCAAGGGGAGAAACGCCTGAGGAATTGCTGGAGAACACGCAGTTCACGCCAGAAGAACTGGATCGTTTTTTGGATCGCCTGGAACAACGCCTCGCGGATCCGGGGACCGATCAGTCTCCTGATTCTCAAGCACAGCGGAGACAATTCGAAACCCTGTTGAGAGGTATCGATTACCAATCTTCGGGCGAAAGAAGAGATGGCGGCGATCACGAGCGTGATGCCGCCCAAGGGTTCGGTAGTTCGAATCGACCTGTTCCGCCGGAGTATCGGCTCGAAGGAGAGTCCTTCCAGCGACGACTTTCCGAACAGGGGTCGAAGAAGTGAGACTCAGTTAAAGAAACCGTTGAGTGGCTGCGGAGAGCAGCATCTAAGAGATGCTACTTTCCTTCCCGCCACCAGCGTTTCATCTGGTCGATGTTTTTCTGAATGAGTGGAAGTCGTTCCGGTTTCTTGCTTGTCATCGACTGCAGGTAGACAGCCATGTCGCTGTCGTACATTTCCATCGGTTCCACGTTCTGACCCTGGTCGCCGGTCTCTTCGATCCACTGATCGAGCAATTGGCTCATCTCACGCAGCTGCGGTTGATACTCTGCGGAATCTGCAAGGTTGTTGAGTTCCCAAGGGTCGTTCTCAAGATCGTACAACTCTTCTTCCGGTCGAGTTTTCGAGAACAAGAGAGTCTCCTGCAGATCATTCAGCTTGCCTGCTCGATGCCATTCCCGCAGTGCTTGATAAATCTCTTTCTGATCTTTGTAAACGTTAGGGAGCAGGTGTGGTCGCTCGGGATAACCGTTGCGGATGTATTTGACCGTTTGGGTACGGACGCTTCGGATTCGATCGTAGGTTTCGTCACATCGATCGCGTGCTGAGACGACGTAATCACGAGGGCTGGCATCGGGACCGAAGAGTGTTCGAGCTTCCATGTAATCAGGGATCGAAAGGCCAGCGAAAAACAGAGTCGAGGCAGCCACGTCAATGTGTGCGACCATTTCATCACGTTCGATACCAGCGTCGATTCGACCAGGGCCGTAGACGAAGAAGGGAACCATGATGCCTTCGTCGGTGCAGTACTGCTTGCCGCGTGCATGGCTCACTCCGTGATCGGTCAAAAAGAAGATAATGGTGTTCTCCAAGTCTCCATCTTTGGCCAGACGATCAACGATCGCTTCAACTTCTCGATCGACCAGCGTGAATGTGTCGAGATAAGCAGCCCAGTCTTCCCGGATGACTGGATGATCCGGGTAGTACGGTGGGAGGACGACATCGTCGACATTGACGTGGGGAATTTTGTTTGACTTGCGTGCCTGCGGTCTCGCTTTTCCACCGAGGAGCATCACCTGCGCGAAGAAAGGTTGTCCCGGTTCACGACCGCTCCAGTCGCTCGAATCGTAAACGTCTTCGCTCCATTCGAAGTTGTAGTCCGACTTCCCAAGGCGTCTGGCGGCAGTCGACGTAGCGGCGGTTGTGGCTGTTCCAAGTGATGTAAAGTAGCCGGCCTCTTTGAGGTATTCCGGGATCATTCTAATGTGATCGGGAAGCCTGATTTTCTCAGTTCCTCGCCCGCTGCGGTGATGATGCGCGCCGATGGAAGTCTGACACATTCCGGTGATCAGTGAGGAACGCGAGGTCGAACAGACTGGGGCAGTGACAACTGTATTGGTGAAGAGTGTTCCCTCTGCGGCAAGTCGGTCCATGGTGGGAGTATCGACGAGCGATTCCCCGTTGAACCCGTAATGCCGAGACTGATCGTCGACGAAGATCCAGAGAATGTTCGGTCGTTCCTGGGCGACGACATGTTTCGATGCCCAACTTGTCAGGACAATCAGACTGAGTATGAGCGGAGCGGCGCTGGTCCAGAGTTTCTTCATATCAGACTCTCAAAGGGAGTGGGGGAGGGATGTTTGAACGTGCTTATCATTCTATTTGTGGCTGTGAGCTTCGTCCGGAAACTGACCTTCCTGAACTTCGGTCATGTACTGTTTGGTTGCTTCAACGGCGAGCTTCTTCAGGTCGACGTACTTCTTGACGAACTTCGGCTGAAAGCCGGAGAGACCGAACATGTCAGGCGTGACTAGCACTTGACCATCGCAGCCGACTCCCGCTCCAATTCCGATCGTTGGAATCGAAAGGGTGTCTGTAATTTCCTGGGCGATTTCGGCAGGCACAAGTTCCAGAACGACAGAGAAAGCTCCCGAGTCTTCAGCAGCTTTGGCATCTGCCAGCAATGCTTTGGCGTCTCTCTGGATCGCAGACATTTTCCCGAGCTTGTGAACCGATTGAGGACGCATGCCGACATGAGCCATCACTGACAGATCACAATCAGCGAGTCGGGAAATGGTCTTCGACTGATTGATGCCGCCTTCAAGTTTCACTGCCTGTGCACCGGTTTCTTTCAAAATTCTTCCTGCGTTGCGCACTGCTTGTCGTGAGCTGACCTGATAGCTCATGAACGGGAGGTCGACGATGACAAGAGTCTTGGGCGCACACCTCGCCACGATTTCTCCGTGGTAGATGATCTGCTCGAGAGTGACGGGCAGCGTGGTTCGTTTTCCTTGAACAACCATTCCGAGAGTGTCGCCAACGAGAATGGCGTCGATTCCCGATTCCTCCAGGATCGTTGCCCAAAGAGAATCGTAGGCCGTCAGCACAGAAAGCTTTCGGCCCTGAGACTTCGCACGCATGAATTCAGGGACAGTCATGACTTTGATTTCTTTTCAGTAAAGGTCTTTTCAGTAGACGTGATGGGTGATCCTGTACCGGATCAGTTGAAGTGTTTCATTTTCAGCGAGTCGAGAAGATGCAAAGACCGCAAGGAAAAATTTGAGTCAGCGGAGACTTCAAATCTCGACCAGAATTTTCCCGGTGACGGTGTGAGCTTTGCCCAGCGTATTGTCTTCCTGCAGCTGATGCGCACTCGCAACATTGTCGAGTGAAAAAGTCTGACCGATGACAGGCTTCCATTTGCCTGCCGACCACATCGAGTTCATTCTCTCCGCGCAGTCTCGCTGTTCGTCAGCACTGGCATTGAACATCGCGAATCCCAGCATCTGCAGGTCGTTGACGTAGAATGGCCCTAACGGAAATTGGGGTTGCGCTTCACGGCCGGCCATCAGAATGATTCGACCTCGCTTCTTCATTGTTGGAATTGCGAGTGGCAAGTTTGGTTCCCGTTGGGTTTCCCACCAGATATCGAAACCACCGGATGATGCTGCTGCGTCACGCAATTCGTTCTCAAGGTTCTCGGATCGATAGTCGAGGACATCATCAGCCCCGAGTTCACGTGCGAGTTGTTGTTTCTCTTCAGCTCCCGCCGTTGTGACAACTTTCGCTCCAGCAGCTTTGGCAAACTGAACCACCATCGAACCGACTCCGCCCGTTCCGCCGTTCACGAAGACGGTTTCGCCCGACTGTAAACGGC
Source organism: Thalassoglobus sp. JC818 (assembly GCF_040717535.1). Lineage (NCBI taxonomy): Bacteria > Pseudomonadati > Planctomycetota > Planctomycetia > Planctomycetales > Planctomycetaceae > Thalassoglobus > Thalassoglobus sp. JC818. Next base: position 37,990 of record NZ_JBFEFI010000017.1, on the reverse strand, counting down.
CATGCAGGAACAACCCGAGCTGGGCAGTGATGCCGGTTAGCGCTCCGGCGGCAGCGTCTTGATCACTCATGTTTTCAGGGGTGTGATAGGCCCACTTCTCGTCGACGGCAATCTTTTCTGCGAGTGTTCCAGGTTGTCCGAATAACCCCTGGTTGCTGCCCCAGACCCGATCTCCGACCTGAAACTTGGAAACGTCCGGCCCGACTTCCTCGACAGTTCCAGCGAAATCGCAGCCGAGAATGAGTGGGAACGGACCGGGAACTTCGATCGCGCCACTGCGAAAGTAGGTGTCGATGGGATTCACGGCGGAGACGGCGATCTTGACGACGACTTCAGTGGGGCCACAGGACGGGCTGGGGACTTCGCTGATCTGAAAAACATCCGGTGATCCAGGTTGCTGAATGACTGCCGCTTTCATGAGTGCCGCCTGTGCTTTCATTCCTCTGTGACGATTCGCAATCGTCTGGTTGCGAGTTGATAAGTCTTTCGGAGATGCCGATTTTATGGAATTGGGGTCGAATAGAAACAGTCTCGGCAGGAATCGCAAGCTAGAAGCCCTTCCGTTGAACGGCGGATCACGAGTACATCTGAGTGCGGTTGTTCAGATCGATCCGAGTATTCCGTTTGTACGATGCTTGTAGAATCGATTCTCCCGGAGACATCCACATCACTTGAGCGAAGCTCTTCCGGCTGGGGTAAACAAATCGATGTGGACACCGAACTTTCGACGATTAGAGCGAAAGAATGGCGGATCTCTCGTGCTTTTGCTTCGAGTCAGCTGTTACATTATTCAACAATCAGCGTTGATGAGCGTTCTCTGGTGACTGTCCGGAGCCTCAGCCTGATTGGTTGTCTGCCTGCGAATCTGGAAGGCTTCTGACCTCAGGCGACATTCAACGTTCCAATCAAGAATCCTATTCTGGGATGGATATTGATTCTGACCGTTCATTGCATTTCGTTGAATCACACCTAAGGCCTCCACAATGACGAAGCTTACGCGACAGGTACTTCTGGTCGCCGTTCTGCTCCTCGGCGGAAACTCCCTGAACGCACAGACCCTCGAAGGGATGCCAAAGGAAACAGAGTTGAACCGCTACGGCTTGACGCTGTCGTGGTGGGGACAGGCGATCAATGACGCCCGACGGGACACGATTCTTCACATCAACTCCGATGAACAGAATGTGTACCTGCAGTCTACCTCGGGGATTCTGACGACCTTCAATGGAGAAACTGGTCGCAGACTCTGGTCGACTTTAGTTGGTGTCGCAGATCAGCGGGCATTTGCCGCCGAATCGAATGAACGCGAATTGCTCGTTGCGAGTGGAATGAATGTTCACTCTTACGACAAACTCAACGGAGAACTGTTGTGGGAATTGAAAGCTCCGCAGTTTCCTTCCGCTTCTCCGACGGTCAGTGATACTCAAGTCTTCATTGGAACCGTCGAAGGGAGCGTGTATGCGTTCAATTTGCGAAAGGTTCGCGAGCTGCATCAGGAGAACATGCTTCCACGCTGGTCACTGATGTCTCGTGAGTGGCGATTCAAGACTCCGAAGAGAATCATCTCTCCACCGATTCACTCGGGAAACACTGTTCTTTTCGCAAGTGAACGGGGAACTGTTTACGGATTGTCGGATCTGAACAAAGAGCTGAAATTTCAGTTTGAGACCGACGCACGAATCACCACTCCGCTGGGAAGCATTGATGAGTATGTTCTCGTGGCTGATGAGAACTCCCGTTTGTTCTGCTTGAACCAGTCAAACGGGCGGACACGATGGACATTCTCAAGCGGCTCTGTCATGAATCAGCGACCGACTGCAGTGGGCAATCATGTTTATATCATTCCCAATCGAAAAGGGATGTTTGCACTCTACCTGGAAAGCGGTCGGGTACTCTGGAATCAGCCGCAGGCAACTCAGTTCATCAGTGCCAGCGACACTCGAGTTTACGCTTCTGACTTCAATGGGAACCTTCTGATTCTGAATCGCGAAGACGGAACCGTGATTGGGAAAGTCGCGATGCGAGACTTCCCGAATCGGATTGTGAATGAACGAACAGACCGCATTGTGGTCTCGAGTAAAGGCGGATTGGTACTGGGAATTCGTGAAGTCCAGGCTGAGTTCCCGATCTTCCATGCTCATCCTGAGCGACGACCGATTCTTCCAGAAATGGCTTCTGACGAGGAACAGTCCACCGATCAGCCTCCTGAACCTGCGAACTAGAGCAAGTTGCACTCTCTTGTGCACTCACTTACGCGGTCTCACGATTTCAGAACTGAGTTTGCTCTTTGATCAACAAGAATCCTCTGGCATCTAGTGTCGCCAGAGGATTGATCATTGGAACGCTCACTGGTGAAATGTCACGTCCCAAGCTGAGCCCTTTTTCTGGGACTCATTCGTGGGTTTTTCCAATTCTTGTCGACTCGAAGTTCGAGATCAGTGAAGGCGTGTCACTTTGACCGTTGCTGAGAAAGCGTTGTCCCTCAGTGACTTCGCTGTCGTGATGGCGAGGACCTTCTCATCAAACACGGGGTTCGCGTTTCGCGGGTACAGGAATGAGTGCACGACGATGCCCGATTCGACGGTGGTGATCTCGTGGTCGACTCTCTCCGGAACGAAAGAATTGCGATCGTTTAAGATTCTCGCGGTTCCGATTTCAACTCGAAGGTCTTTGACTGCTTCGAATTGGCTGGCGTCGACCGGTTCCAGATGAACCTCGTAAATCTGCCGGCCATCCTGCACGGTGTAAGCATTCCAGAAGCGGCACTCAGGTACGCCTCCGTCGCCGATCACAATCGTCTGGTTGGCTGACGACGCTTGTGACAGGCTCGACAGGCTGAGGATCTGGTCCGGCGGTGTCCGGGACATCTTCCACCAGCTTTGAATATCAATTCCGCGGTTACTGGGCCAGGTATCGAGGAGCGCAGTCCATCCGGGTGCTCCGAATTGGGAATTCGACTCGAGTCGTATTCGTTCAGGCGTGTATCCGCTTGCTCCGATGGCCTGAAATTCGAATTCGATTTCCTCAGGACGCTGGACCACGAGTTCGCGTTCAGCATGGTCGAGCATGATTTGAACTTCGCAGCGAACTTGTCCGTTCGATTGAGCACCAACCATAGACGCATCGGCCCGCAATATTGTCGGCAAGGTGCGAGGAAGACTTCGATCCAGAACGATCGCTGGTGAACGGCTGGAGCGATCGAAGTCTCGTTCGACATCGAGCTTTTGAGTCTCCCAGTTCAGGCTGAACTCCAACTGATCGCCGGGCGAGACTCGGAAACGCTGGGGCTCAAATTGTCCAAATCTGACAACGTATTCTTTGTCGATTTCGAGGTTTCGGACCGTCTCTCCGAGTTCGAAACTTCCGACTGCGACACCTTGAGAAGTTTCGACAGTGAACTGTCGCGGCTTCAGTTCGGAAGCGATGACTTCCTGCAACTGCCGGACGCGGGGGTCTGCCTGACTGGAGACGTTTTCGATACGCACGTTCAGCCCTTCCGGACCGAAGATGTTCTCCAGTGTTTGAAACTCTTCAGCCCCTTCCTGGAAGTCCAAGGCCAGAATCACTGCACTGATGTGATCGTTCGACAGGTAATTCCTGACGCTGGTGGCTCTGTCGTCGAGTTTGTTTTGCAGGTCGCGAACTTGTCTGGGAGTCCAACTGTTCAACTGCGAGGCGGAGAGGATGTTCTCGACTTTGCCCAAATCACGAGGAGCTCCATCTGTGATCACGCAGACCAGTCCACCTTCATCTCCAAGTTTTTCAAGTTCTTTGGCGGCTTCGACGATTCCCTGTCCGAGCGGAGTCGATCCGAAGGGAGGAATATCGCGAAACTGTCGAATGAGTTGGAGAAAATCATCCCGGCCGACTTCGAGTCGTCTTGGAGCAAGTTCCGCCCGGGCATCGTCGAGTGGATCGAGGACTTTTGAGAGAGTTTGAGATACCTCTTCGACTGTCTGGTTTCGAAATCGGGCAGCAAAGTTGACATAGCTTCCATTGACACTGTCCGTCTTGATTCGATGTCCGTATACAACCAGCCCCACTTTCGCCTGATCAGAGATGATTTGATCACTCGTTACATGCGATTGGGTGATAATTCCCTGCAGAGCGTTTAGGGCGGCTGAATGGCGATTTTTCTCACGCATACTAAATGACCAGTCGAGAACGAACATCACCGGACGAACATCTTCGCCGGTCACTCGCAGCGTGGGAGGAGCCAGTTGGGCGATGTACTCCTGAGACGTTTCTCTCGCAGGACACGGATCGATGGTCAACGACGGAGTTTGGAAAGCTGTCCCTCGATAAAAGACACCTGTGAGATATCCGAGCGACTGACAATCGTCACTGGCTTCCTGTTGTTGGCGTCGAATCTCAAGGGGACTGGTGACCGACGGAGACTTCAAATCCAGAGCGAGTTGTGATGGGACGAGTTCAAGATCTTCAGCAGTTTGAGCGACTGTCATGAGGTTGACGGTCATCGTCCCCTCCCCGGGAGGTGGGTTTTGAACACTGATCTCCCAAGTTGATGTAATCTCATTCTGTTGGTATGGAAAACGCAACGATCCGAGACCGTTGAGATTCTCAGCAATTGACCATCCGTGACACGCTTTCAGGCGATCGCTTCGTTCTTGAACGATCGCGTTCATGTCTTGCATGCCTGCCAGTTTGAGGAGACGTTCGGACTCTTCGATCCAGAATTCTGCGGTACGATGAAACCATTTGTCCTGATTTCGGATGGTGACCCGACTCGGATCGATCCATTCTTTGCCAAGTGAATCTTGAAAAATCCACTGGCTAAGAATGGCTCGATCTGCCTGCAGAAGCGCTGTTTTCAGCCCAGAGACAGTCGCCAACTGCTGCGTGATCTGACGGTGCAGATCGATGAGATCGTAGTCGCTGTCCGATAGAAGCCTTGAAGCGAGATCCGCCTGCAACAGCTTGTGCGTGTATTGATCCATAGTTTCGTTCGAACGCGAATGCGCGATTCGAACAAACTCTCGACACTCTGCCCAATGGTCGATAACTGCCAAGCTGAGGTCATCCAGGCGTCGAGGAATTGCGGATTGAGGGTCTTCATTCTGGAAGGCAATCCAGGCAGATCGAACTTTTGCCGGTTCGGTTTCAGCAGCGTCGTCCTTCGGAAGGACTGCTGCTAAGCAGTCGTGAACTCGCAAGGCCCAAACTGATTCCCAGAGAACGTCTTTCTTCCATTGTGAGACATTCCCGCTGCTGTCGCTGGGTTTGTTTTTTTTCAATTGCTCAGGGTCATGCAACTCTGAAATCGGATCGAATCCCATCTCGAAGATCTTCGTTCGAAGCGAACTTTCGAGAACCGGAGCCCAACGAAGGCTGCGAGCCTGTTGCCATTTTTCGGCGTAACTTCCCGGTGCCGGCTGAGAAAGCAATCCCTTCGATGTTGCCTGAACAGCTTCACGAGCACGTCGAAGTTCTTCGTACGCTGTCTGCAACTTTTGTGCGGCAGTCGACAGTTCTTGCAAGTCTGAAAATGAACTGTTGGTGAGTTGCAGGTGTAAGGTCAGCAGACTTTCTAAACGGGAGAAGAGTTCAACGCACGCCGCTTGAAAACGTTCTGTATCGTTCGGAGCTTCGAGGCTTGGTGATCCATCACGGTCCAGAATTGCAGCAATCAACCTGGCTTGGTTAGCAGGTTGTGTTCCGGGGGCCGTCGCTGCCCAGTGTGCGTAGTTGTCGACTTCATTTAGAACTTCTCGTTCCAACCGGGAGGCTCGAACGGACCATCTAACATATTCTTCGATTTGTTGATTCAGAAGAAGTGCGCGATCGCGTGTTTCTTTGCGTGTCGACAGCGTCGAACTGCCGTTCACTTCTTTTAGGAAAATGAGATCTTCTGATTCGAGGAGCATGCGTTGGACCGACAACACCAGCTTGGAGAGATCTTCCTGACAGCTGAATGTCAGAGCAGCGACCTGCTCGACTTGCCGCCGGGCATTGACGATTTGTTGTTGTTCAGAAGCAGTCGGGCTTGTCGTGGATGTGGCCTGGAACGGGTACTGTTCCAAAGTCTTCTGTACGATCGATTCTGCTGCGACTTCGGTGGCATTGAGATCAGTCAATTCAGTGAAAGCCCAGATCGATGACCAATCGTCAACAGTGGAATTCTCTGAGAGCAAATCTTTCCGAGGAAGTTCCAGCTTCAACGACGGTTGGGATGTCGCGTTCGTTTCCAGTGCCTGAAGGGAATCGAAAATGCGATCGAATCTTTCCTGAAGGTCGTGGACATGACCGGTTTGCAGGAGCGTCTCGACTTGTCGGATCTGAGCGATAGTTGATTGCCAGCGAATCGGATCAACTAATTGCTGGCCAGAGACCTTTGTCAGGCGATCCCATAATTCGCCGATCTGCTGCTGAACTTTGGAGACTTCCTGCAGGTCCTCTGGACTGGCCTCTCGAGGAATCGGAGGAGGCGGAGACTTGAGAACGACAAGTTCTCCGAGAGGAGTTCCCTGGCTTTCATCGCCGGAATTGATGGCTTCGATCGATGGAAATATCTGGACGGTCTGTCCGGTGAAATCGCGGCGATTGGAAACGAGGCTGCTTGTTTGAGCTGAGATGAATTCGAGGACTTCATTCACAGTCAGCCGTCTGTCTTGGTTGGAGTCCGCAGCTGATGAAAACGCCTGTTCGACGATTCGTTCGAAAATTGTTCCTGCCCAATCAGGGAGGCTGGCAGGCCAGCTTTGTTCCGTGGCTCTCGTCGAAACGACGACGATTGTGTTTGGAATGTCAGCAACCCATGAAAACTCTTCTTCGCGGGGTGATTCCCCAAAGAATCCCCATCTCCAGTCGGATTCAATGCTGTTGTAGTCGATGAAGACCAGCTTGAGATGATCGTCCTGAAACTCAGCCAGCTGAGTCATCAGATCTCGAATGGCTTCGTCCGATCGGAATGGATCCAAGCCGTCGAGTCTCGCGGAAGTTGGACGTAAATAGATGACCGCGACTTCCTGTGTCCATTTTCCCGCTTCTTCCATTGGAAGTAGATCGAGCACTGATCGGACACGTTTTGCGAAGTGGTTTTCGAGTGTGAGGTAATTGGTTTCCGATTGGTTGTCTGGGAATTCGATCGCTACTGAAGATTCTTCGATCTGGTTGTCGATGGGCTCGATCACTGTGAAGTGCGTGTGGACTCGTTCTGCACGTCTCCATAACAGAACGGCGAGGACGAAAAGAGCCAACAAAACGACACTCGCGCCGATGAGTCGCGGCAATCGCTTGTTGGTCGTCTTCTTTCGATCCGTGCGCGGCGTCATTTGTGATCTCCAGCTTCGTGGAGAACTGGGAGAGGCAGGGGAAGCAGGAGGAGGAGACGATGAGGGTTTTCCGCCTCGCCAATTACGCTTTCCGGAAGAACTCATCGTGAACCTTTCCTTCTACCGTGATTCCAGCAATCAGCCTGCCGCTTCAGATTTCTCGATCATTCAAGGACACTCGTTGCTCATCGTGAAGCTGAGTGTCACTCACCCGAGACGACATTGCGATGTCAATTTCGAAGACTGCCCTAATCTCCAAGCAGTCGATAAACGAGGAATGCGTTGACTGCCCCCATCACGACTGACGCAGCAATCAACAGGTTTGAGTAAGTTTTTTTGCGGCTGATGGTGTGGGCCAGATCGGGAGACCAAGCGACGTCACCTTCCGTTTCGACCATGCGGTCAAGCACGCCACGGATGAAACCCTGCTCGGTTGCGCCTTCACCGGTTGCGAAGAAGTAACACCCCGCCAGCCTGCATTCAGGCTCGGTCAGCTGTGCGAAACTCTCTCGAAGGAGCACAGTCATTGCATCTCGGCGTTCGCGGATCGAGCACAACATGTGGAACAGCTTAAGATTGTCTTTCGCGTTGATATCTGCGGAAAACGCGGTGTATGTCCAGCCCCGGAACCAGTTCATGGAGCGATCAAGCAACCAGTCCATGCTGCTGGCATCAATCACTGCTCCTGTGGCGAAGCGGGAGCCGGCTCGAGATTGTCGAATTCCAGGTTGAATCCGTTCCACGCGAATCATGTATTCCTTCAGGCCCGGCAGGGAGTCGAGTTCGGAGAAAGCGACTGTGACGGGAAACTGCAGGTGAAGCGATTCGTGAATTGTTTCGAGATCGATACGGACTGCTGGTGCGAGCTTGCGAGCCTGATCAGTCGAAGTGGTCCAGGAGATTGGGATCACCTGCAACAGTCCATTGATCGGACAATATGGAAAGCGAGATTCATTGATGAGTTCGCAGAAGAAGTCCAGACGACGCTGAGCGACTTCTGATTCGACAGCGTCGATCGGAGCGACTTGTTTCTTGCCGTAGCCCTTGCGTTCCGCTGCGCCCCCTGAGAAAGATTGCATGGCTGCTCTCATTCCTCCAGGAGTCATCGTGGCTTTGGCCAGGGCTGATCCAATCGATCGGAGTGTTCCGCCTGTGCGTGCTGGAGGCTGCATGGCTGCGCTTGGCATCCTTCCGCTGGGTGCAGTGCCGGTCGGAATCGATGGTGGAGCTTGTCCAACAGACTTCGCAGTTCCGGTGCCTGCTTTGGCCTGATCCATGATATTGGAGATTTCGCCTGCGACGATCGTTCGGTTTCCGATGTTCGACGGAGGAGCAGCGGCTGGGCTCCCGCCTTCGGAGACGGGAACCACTTTTCCCTGCTGACAGCTCACCGCACCGACTCCCACGCATGAAACGAAAATTCCTTCCGAATACGCGTAGACGCGGAGCGGGGATTTTGATTCGTTTTGCGATGGCGAAATGACTTGCCAGTCAATTCCGGATGCTTCCAGGAAAACGCTTCGTTCCTGTTGTGGAGTCAGTCCATTGATAATGAACAGGGGAAGCTCATCGATGGGGAGACCTTCTGCTTCGAGCTCAGCGATTGCTTCTCGCCAAGGGCGTTCGATGTCGGAAAACTCGCCCTCTTCTTCGATTCCGAGAATTTCAAGCAGGTAGAGGATGACTCGAACGATTGCGTATCCAAGCAGGAATACGATTCCGCACCAGTAGTCGTTGACCCACTCGAGTTTGCCGTGGCCCATGACGGGCAATTGAGTCCATTGCTGGATCTGGGGTGTGAACCAGCCGAGAATGAGTGCAATGAGCACGACGAGCGTGTAGTGCACAATTCGAAAGATGACGACTGATCCGACAGCGGATTTCGGGACCACTCCGAAGATCCATCGAAACCATGAAAGCAACCTCGAAAACATCTCAATTATCCAACTTGGGGAATGTTCGCTTCTTGTGAGGGGGGCTACTGACCGCGCTCATCTGAGGTTCGGTCAGGGAATCGTTACTGTTTGTGGTGGTAAATCTGGGCCGGGAACTTTGACGTCCACTTCCTTCTGTCCTCCGGGATTCTTCGATGACGAGAGATTGTTGGTCCAGGTGATCTGATAGGTACCTTCTTTCAGTTTCCGGAAGGTGACCGATTTCTTCTGTTTGGCCTTCGTTCCGATTGGTGCTCCATCGGGGCCAGTGAGGGTCACATCGAAGAAACTATTGCTTGAAATTGCGATTGTCAGGTCACGGAACTTCGGAGAATTGTCCGGTTCCTTGGCTTTCATTGACCTTTGAACCAGTGTGACTTGCTGGTCGAGAGTGGAACTCGTTCCGACCCTGTTGGTGGCGATGATCTTCAGCTTGAGTGGCTTCCGCTGAATTCGCGTCGATGGAGGGATTTCAGGGAGAAGGCTGGTTGGAATCACAAACTCGGCGAGCTGTTCGTTGCCGGATGAGTTTCCCCGAGGCCGCAGTCGGGCGGGTACTGACACTTCGGGAGAGGTCTGAATCGTGACGGTCTCGATGCCTGTTTGAGGATCAGAAACTCGCAAAACACCTCGTACACCCTGCTGAACGTCGAATTCTTCGGGGGCGTTATCCCAGGTGATTTCAGGGCCAGTGGCATCCACAATCAACCGGGACGTCGTGCTTGCGATGGGAGCATCGCCATTGACAGGGGTGAGTGTGGATTGAAACTCGTACAGTCCTTCGCCAAGACCAAAATCATTCAGAACGGGTGTGATGAGTTCGACATTTGCGGAAGTTGTTTTGACGAGCCAAGTGGATTCTGGACCTGGGGCTGCGGTGACTGTTCTTGCGAAGCGATCAGTCAGCGAAAAACTTCGCAGAGGCAGACTGTTTTGGCCCTCGGGAACGAGCCGGATGCTGTAATTGACTTTTCGTTCCGAGGGAAGAAGTGTGTCGGCTGTGAAGGGCTGGTACCAGATCGAAGGTTCCAGAACGAAGAGCACCGATTGCTTCTCTCCATTCGCACCCGACAGGACGATGACGTTCGTTCCGTCCACGACTTCCATGCGAGTTTGACTTCCTTCAGGAGTCTGAAATGAGAGGGCAGTCCGAATCTCCGGGCGGTTATTGAGGCTGCCGAGTTGGACGAGTCCTCCTGATCGCGAAACCCGCCAGCGAACGAGATGGTTCAGCCCAGCGATGTTGAGCCCGAATTCCAAGTCTTGTTCGTCAGTTGTTTCGATGAATTGCTCGACTTCCGGCCCAAAGTCCGCGACGAGTGTATATCCCTCCTCAGGCACGGTGGGGAGGGCTGGAGGTTCTTTCAGGAGATAGCTGCGCAGACCCGTGGAGAGATCGAGCTGAACCGGAATTGCTTTGGGAGGAAAGAGATTCGGAGCGATATCGCGTTTGCGTCGGATGGGAATTTGCAATCGATGCAAGCGGCGATCGTAGCTTGGTTCTCCAATTTCGACATAACCGCCCGATTCCCCATCACGAACATCAACCGGGTCAATGAAGCGCGGAACGATCGATAGCCACACGGATTCATCGCTGTCGTTGGACGAGGATCTCTGTGGTCGAACTTCGACGGCGAAACCTCGCGTCAGATCAATCTCGGATTCGGGTACGGGAGCTTCACCTTCTACTGGAAGAACGAGTGGAACAGCCACACGATTTTCACCTGATGGGAACTGCAGAGCGAGTTGCTGGGTCCACAATGCTGTCTGTGGTTTGAGAGATTCATCAAGCGAGAACATCATGACGTTGACGTTTTCATCGAATGAGTTGCCCGGCTTCTCCAATTCGAGTTGAACGACCAGCGGCTCTTTCCCGGTGTTTGGTGGGAAGTCGACGAGTTTCCGTGAATCGCTGAGGTCGACGTAATTGAGTTGGACACCATTTGCGGAGATTCTCAACTTCCATCCCGAGGGGGTGAACCCGGCTCGTGTCGAAACTGCCTGCAGCCCGTAGACGATTCCTTCTGGAGAAACGAGAGCGACGATGGGAGAAGCTTCTCCGTCGAACTGGTTGGGGTCCGCACGGAGTGTCACCTCTTCTTCGCGATTCGAGAGTTCGTTCCACGGTTCCGAGGCGACAACTTCGACTCCGGGAACGTTTAGCGACAGCTCATTCGAGTAAACAAGGACGCGACTTTCGGGAGCAGCATCGACTTGAATCCGTGCGATTTTATCGTCTCCAATGACGATCTGGTCGGAGACGCTCCATTGGAAGGGTTGTTCGGAGATTCGCGAGTTGGGGAAATTGTCGCGGTAGACGACACCGTACAACGTGGGGGCCAACCGCACGTGTCTACGTAGGTCGTCATCGACGATCTTCTGCACGAGTGAGGGTGAGGCACCTTCGAATGACCAAAGCTGGTTGTCTTCGATCTCGGAGAACCCATTTCGGATACCTTCGAAAAGCCTGGCTTCGATTGTGAGCAATTGCGATGACGGAGCTGCATCTGCGATAGCGTCAACAAACTCTTTCCAGGTTTGCTTGAGCTTCGACACCGATTCCGGAGCGAGTCCGAGTTCACCGAGAATTCGAATTGCAGCGAAGCTCGAGATCACAGGACGTGCTGAAGTTGTCGTTGAGTATTGGTCGCGCACGCGCAGTTCGAACGGCAAGCAGGCATTGATGCGGGGCAATCGCCTTGCGACTTCTGAGCGGACACTTGAACGGACTCGCTGTCGGTCGACTCCATCCAAGAGGTCGAGGAATTCCTGAGCATCCTCACGCGAGACACGTGATCCGGTTGCCTGAGTCAAAATGTCTTCAGTGAAGCCATCGAAATTGGAGAGTCTCGCCAAGGGTGACACACTCCCAGACTCGGAAAGCATCTCGTCGTAGTTGGCAGCCAGCAAGAGGCTGAGGGTGAGCATCTCCGACCGTTGTTTGGCCTCTCCCAATCTCTTCGACAATTGAGTTTGAAGTTGATTGTCGATCTCGGTCAGCATGCGTCGAGTTCGCTCAACTTCGCGTTGCGTGAGTGTCGCCACGACTGGGAAGTTTTCTCTTCCGAGGATCAACCAGCGTTCTGCAGCTGTGAGAGATCGCAGCGCCTGGCTGAGCTGCGGTTCAATGCTTGAATGGATGCTTTGATGAAGAGGCTTGCCGTCTTCTGGAACGAACCCAATGGAAGCCTGTAAAAGCTGAGTTCGCATCTTCAACACGTCGAGAATGGCTGCGAATTGCTCGGGAGTCCAATTCTCCTGCGAGTTCTTGAGAACCTCGTCCAGAAAGAGGAACTGATGCGGCCACTCTCTTGCTCTCCAACCGGTCTTTCCGCCGAATCGGGAAAAGAACGATCGCAGCTTGGCTTGCAGATTAACGAGTTCTTGAAGTTCTTCCGGAGTCCGCGCCGTTTCCAACGCTTCCAGCGAGTCACAGTAGTTCAACAGTGATGAAACAAGAGCGGTGCGAGCGTTGTCATCGTCGAATTGTTCGAACAGTTGCTGGTTGCGACCGTCGCCCTGTCCTTCGTCGATGACTTGCTCCAGCACCGTTTGGAACGTACTCGAAGGTTCCGGTTCTTGAAGGTTGAGGATGGGAACCCAGCCGGGGAAGGGGCTTTTGTTTTGCTCAGCCTGCGATGGACTGACTTGTTGGACGAGTCGATTCAGCTGATCGATTTTCCGGGCGACGACTTCTTTGTATTCCGGATTCGCGTCGGTGTTGTGCCTGAGGATGTATTGGGCATCTCGAATGAGCTGATCTGCTGTTCGCCAGGTGCCGACGGTCAGCGACTTTGAGCGGTCGAATATGATGAGATTTCGCAGTTCTTGTTCGAGGGAAGAAAGACGTTCGACAAAACTTGGCTCACTCTCTTCAGCACTTGCACCTTCCGCGATGGGTGCTGGTTTTTGTTCGGTGGAATCTGACTCTTCTTCAGTGCCTTCACTTTCGTCGGAAGGATATTCATACGAGTGAGTCAGAAGGTCTTGCGAATCGGAAGTCGGATCGTCGCTGGAAACTTGGAACACCTCGACCGTTTGCTGTGCTCCTGAAGACCTGGCTGACTTCGCTACTTCCTCGGTGACAAAGTCGACAAGTTCAGAGACCGATTCGACTTTTCCGGTCCGGAATGCTTCGGCGACCTGGTAAGCGAAGAGTGTCCCGCCGAATTGGGGACAGTCCGTTTGATTCGGTTGGGCTTGATCTTCGACAACCGTTGGCAAGCTGATTTGTCCTGGAGATGTCGACGTCAGCAAGGTTAATTTGAAGTCCGGGAAACGTTCCTGCGCAGAGTCCAAAACGGGCTGAATCAGTTCGACCGCGAAGTTGGTCTCTGAGGCGTTTCGCAGATCGGGAAACTGATGAGCCAGGTCCATCAGCAGGACGATGCGTTCCGTCTTGAGAGTTGCGAGTTGATCGATCAACTCATGAAACGGCATTTGGTTTGGGCTGTTGGAAAAACGAATCCCAAGCTCTGATTCGCCGCTGGCTCCATTCATCGCCACTTGATGTCCGGTGACGAAGGCGATCAGAATTCCATTCGGATGGAGGTCATCGGATGATGTAAGCGTCTCGAGATCGTCCGCGCCTGCGACCGGATGGAAGTGGAAGTCTGGCGAAGCATCAGCCACGCGTTCGAAAACTTCGGTCAGCTCTTTGAGGTCGCGATTAATCGGCAAGTTGAGAACGTCATCGTCAATGGACCCGGACTGACCGATGATCAAAAAATCGACTTGGGTTTGGGGTTTGGGCAGGCAAAGCCAGATCACAAGGGCAAACAGACCAACGAGGGCAGCAATCGGAATCGCTGCGCTCGGTCGTGCTCGGGAGTTCTTGTTTGATGTCGCTCCCGCTCGCCAACTTCGTTTCCTGGACGGTGATCCCACAGCCTTCCCCAGAAGTTTTTGCCCTCAGTCAACTCGTTGAGGGGATATTTTAGTCTACAACGGTTCTCTATCGATGGTAGCAATCGGTTCAGATTGAGAGAAGGTCCGATTGCCTCTGATTCAAGGATGATGAATGGACCGGCGGCTGGGATCGATTGTCGCTTCGGGGTGCTCGTTCGAATTGTCGATTCCGGACGTTTTCGTTTACTCGCCTCAGCGTGACTGCTGGCACAGCAGAATTTCGTCCGCTATGATCCGCAACCGCAGATGTTCGCTCAGTCTGTGTGTGTAAGAAAGATCTCTAAAAACTGGTCGAAGAGGGCAAGTTGCTCTCTCCTGTGCATCCGTCTGAACGATTTGATCTGTCAATCCGATGTTTGTCCTTGAGGGGTCAGGAAAACTCGTCTGGGGAAACACAGGAAGTGATTCGAACATCCCAATTGATACTGTTTTGAAGTCTTCATCGAATCAGAGACAACATCAGGACCGGCACGATTCGGCTGCTTAAAGGAAATTGAAACCATGAAGATTCACGAGTTCCAGGCCAAACAGCTTTTTGCAACCGCCGATGTTCCGGTTCCTCAGGGAGTAGTCGTCACATCGCCTGAAGATGCAGGCAAGGCCTTCGACGAACTGGGAACTCCTGTCGCTGTTGTGAAGTCGCAAATCCATGCGGGGGGACGCGGCAAGGGACGATTCAAGCAACACCCCGATCAAGCTGGTGTCGTGTTGGTCAAGTCTCGTGAAGAAGCGATTGCCAACGCGGAGCGCATGCTCGGTTCGACACTGGTGACGATTCAGACCGGAGAAGAGGGAAAGCAGGTCAACACCCTCTATGTGGAACAGGGGCTCGACATCGCCCGTGAACTTTACTTCGGGATTGTTGTCGATCGCGAAACCGGATTGCCTTGCATCATTGCCTCGGCAGAAGGGGGAATGGCAATCGAAGAGTTGGCCGAAGAGCATCCTGAGAAAATCATTCGAATTCAGTATGACCCCGCTGAGGGATTGCAGGCGTTTCAGGTCCGAAAGCTTGCATACGCACTTGATCTCGACAAAGCGGCTCAGAAGTCAGCGATGACCTTCTTCCCGAAGCTGTGTGCGTTCTTCGCTGAAAACGATTGCAGCATGGTCGAAATTAATCCGCTCGTCGTCACAGGTAGCGGAGACCTTCTTGCTTTGGACGCGAAGGTTTCGTTCGATGACAACGCGATGTTCCGTCACAAGAACTTCGATGAACTGCGTGATTTAAGCGAAGAAGAACCGAATGAGGTGAAAGCTCAGGACGCAGGTTTGAGCTATGTGAAGCTGGAAGGCAACATTGGTTGTCTGGTGAACGGAGCTGGTCTCGCGATGAGCACCATGGACCTCATCAAGCTTCACGGCGGGGAACCAGCTAACTTTCTGGATGTCGGTGGCGGAGCAAATGTCGAACAAGTGACCGAAGCGTTCCGGATCATTCTGTCGGATGAGAACGTCAAAGCTGTTCTCGTGAACATCTTCGGCGGAATCATGAAGTGTGACACGATTGTTGAAGCACTCCTGGCCGCTTATGACAATATCGGAATCACGGTTCCGCTGGTCGTTCGGCTTGAAGGAACCAACGTGGAAGTCGCCCGCAAGATGCTGGCCGATTCTGGCAAGAAGATCATTACTGCTACAGATCTCACCGACGCAGCCCAGAAAGTTGTGGCAACGTTGAGTGCTTAATTGACAGGGATAAGTCTTACTCGGGTTCCTGCGAGTCGTCATACCAACTCGCGGAATCCGAGGTGAGGACTTCTCCCGATTCGTCTGTGGCATCGCCGGGGATTGAAGGTGCTTCTTCAACCTCTCTGGCGATTTTCTCGACGTGTCTCGTCTCCGCTGCGAGAAAAGAGTACGTCGCTGCATTGATCCGCTTTTTGGCTTCGATCAACGTTTCAGAGCCAAGGATTGGGTCGCCGAAGCGATATTCAAGTTCCGCTTTGAGCAGCGTCAGAAACGCATCTCCCGGGGCGAGTCGATCGGCCTGTTTCCATTTCTCCCGTGCGAGTTCCGGTTCACCTCGATCCATCGCAGCGGCGCAGTCGAGAGCGAAGACCGACGGAGAGTCGGGCATGAGTTTCTCAATCTCTCGTGAGCATTCGTCGACCAACTCAACCTTGCCCTGAAGGCGATAACACCTCGCGGCAATCGCTTTAGTTGAGACGTCTTTCCGCAGGTCGTCAAGAACTTCATCAAGGAGTTCCAATGCTCGGTCGAATTCTCCGCGATCGAGATACATCATCGATTGCGTGACCCAAGGATGCTTGAATTTCGGAAATTCGGCCCGCAAAGCTGTCATCTTCGAAATGGCTTCGTCTTTCTTCCCGGACATCCAGAGAGCGAGGATGAGATCGTGCCTGAGCGCAGCATCTTCGCGAATCGCTTTCGCCGATTTTTCCCCCAAAGCGATGGCGTCGTCCCAGCGACGTTGGTGCATGGCCAGACGGATCTTCGATGCTTTGGAGTGTTTGCCTTTCCAGGCTGACAGGAGCAGATATGCGAAGAAGACGACTGTGACCCACAGGATCAGGCTGGGGCCGATACTGAATTCGTCCACTGAATCTTGAAGGAACATGAGGCCGACGAGTCCGAAAACGCAAAACAGAATGAGGCGTACTGTCCATGGCTGTCGTTTCCATCCTGTGCCGTTTTGTCTGCGATGATGCTCCGCTTTGACGTCCTTTCGGAGTGCAAAATTGAGTGTCATGATCGGTGTGAGCACGACTGCGAGCAAAACAATCGCGCGCACGATGCTGCCGACACCGGTCAGTGGAAGCACTGTGATCGTCGCCATCACAGCGATCCAGCATGCGAAGGCAATCCGTGCTCCATTTCGCCGAAGTCTGGCAGTGCGTTCGGACCAGGAAACGGTTGGGTGTTCGTCGAGTTGCGATTCATCCGAGATCGCTTGCAGACGTTCCTCGTGCGAAGGGTGTGTGGCCATAGAATAAGCCAGGAAAGATGCCCAACCTGTGTTCCTCAGCATTGAGCCATGATGGATTTTGTCGAGTGCGGAAATGGAAGCTTCCGGACCGACGATTTCTGCTGCTCGGCGATCGCTATCGAATTCGAAGTAGCGACTGACGACGCGTCCCAGACCCATGTAGACAGCCATCATGAAAAGCATCGCAGAAAGAAATCCCCACCAGATCGATGAGATCACGGCGAGAGCCCAGCACAAGCAAACGGTTGCTGGATAATACCATAGCGAGCCGCTGGCGATGTGGCCGAGTTCGTGAGCGACAATTGCGTCTCTCTCTTCGCCCGACAAACGCATCAGGATCCCGTCGCTAATCGTGAGAGACGGTTTCGGCAATCCGCCAGCAAACCCTTGAAATGCAAGGTTTCCATTCGGAGATGGAATGAGGCGGGCGACCGGAGTGGCGATTTCCATTTCCTCGCTGATTAGCTTGAGTCTCTGCTGAAACTCTGCATCGTCGATGATGGGCATTGCCTCCGCGGAACCGACCCATCGAGTTGGGGGCAGTAAATACAACGACGACCACATAAAGGCCAAAATCGACGAGACGATCGTTGTTCCGAACACGCGTGCGTAATCGATATCACTTCCGAACTGCCAGAGAATGCCCACACCCGCGACGAATGGCAGGACCTGAAAAATTGCCAGTCCGAGTGCAGCGACGAGAAGTTGCTTCCACGTTCCCAGTCCTTCTTTTCGCTGCCGGTTTCCAATCCAGGTGTTGAGTCCGAAGGCGGCGGCAAACCACAGCAGACACGATCCGATCAGTGTGAGGCCGAACGACAATCGTTTTTCCATGAATTGCTCGAACGAGGTTTTCATGTTCTGGATGTTGAGCAGTGAAAATATCGTCGATTCGGGAAGCAATTGAATTGTCAGTGCCGAATCATTCTGAATGCGAACAACTTCTTCACGTGCCTCATTGGCAAGGTCGAATTGGCCCCGGTTTTCGTAACACTTGGCCTGCTCCAACAGAAGCCAAACTTTGACCCCGGTTTCTTCTTCTTGCTTGAGGAGAATGTCAATCTCTTTCAGAGCGCGCAGATCGTCTCCACTTGAGGAGTAGAGAGTGACGAGGTAATAGCGCGTCGAAAGTTCGATGGAGTGATCGAGATCGGGCGTCGAGAGCAGTTTCTCGAGTTCAGAGATTGCTTTCTCAGGTTTCCCGTCTTCCTGCAACTGTGCGGCGCGGCTCAAGACTTCCCAAGCTGGGTCATCGAGATCAACGGCGAACAATCGAAGGGAGGTTGCCAGAATGAAAAAGAAGAAGACCGCGGTGGCGGCGAGTTGTCGGTGAAGGAGCACTCTGACCAGAAATGATAGGATTTTCATCATGAGTCTCGCTGTCACCACATCAGGGGATAAGATCTCAGGTTTGACTGACTCCGACCGGAGCATTTGAATCGGTCGCTGAAAAGACTTCCGCGATGACTTCTTCGAGCGGTCGGTCCTGGACACCGACATCCTCGATTCGATACTCCGTCAAGAGTGTCGAAAGAACTGTTGGGACACGCTGGCGGTCGACTTCAATTCGAACGCGCGGACCGTTCTGTTCGAGGACTGTTCCGAATCTTGCGAGGTCAGACGCGACCTGTCCCGCTGCAAACTGAAGTTGGATGACTTTGTGCTTGCTAAATTGATCGACAATGCCAGCCAGTGATCCGTCGTGTTTGATTTCTCCGTCATTGATGATGACTGCCCGTGAACAGAGGGCTTCCACATCTTTCATGTAATGACTGGTCAGAATGACTGTGATTTTCTGCTCGGCCTGATAGTAGCGCAAGAATTCCTGGACTTTGCGTTGCGAAACGACATCCAGCCCGATTGTTGGTTCGTCGAGCAGCAGCACTTCCGGGCTGTGAAGCAATGCTGCGATCAATTCCATTCGCATCCGCTCGCCGAGTGAGAGTTCCCGGACTGGTTGGCCAACGAGATCCTGAACTTCGAGGAGTTCGGTCAACTCGGAAAGTCGATTCTGAAAAGCGACAGGTTCTATGCGGTAGATTTCTTTATGGAGTTGAAAGGACTCTTGAGCAGGGAGATCCCACCAGAGCTGATTCTTCTGACCCATGACCAGAGAAAACCGCCGCCGGAATGTGTTTGCGCGTTCCCATGGAGTGAAGCCGAGGACCTGTGCATCGCCGGACGTGGGGACGATCAGTCCGGACAGCAACTTTAGAGTGGTCGTTTTTCCCGCTCCGTTCGGACCGAGAAACGCGATCATTTCTCCAGTTTCGATTTGGAAGCTGACGTCTCGAACGGCGCGAACGGTTTTGTATTCTCGCTGGAAGAGTCCACGGAGTGAGGCCAGGATTCCCTCGTGTTTTTGGTACACGCGGTAAGTCTTAGAAAGATTTTTTGCTTCAATGGCGAGCATGAGAGAGTGAGAACCATTCCGATCGTTCGAGTTGTTCCATGAAGATTAGTGACCATTCGAACAGACTGCCACTGCTTCGGCTTTCCGAAACATTGAAGACCCGACATTCGCCACAGCCTGTTCTCAGTCGAGAAGCGAGTTGAGAGAGCGAATGTGTCTTTTCGATTATGGTCGAGACGTTTTGAATCCTCATGGGGACTTTCTATTCTGGTCGAAAGTCATTGTTTCTGCGAGTCGATCGGGATTGGAGATTCCCAGACGAGCAATGTGCGATGATGGAAATAGAATGAGTAGGCTGTGGGAATCAGATCTGTCTTTTCGAAATGACCGAACTGCCGATTGTGGAAAATTGTGATGGCTGCGGAGCCTGCTGTTCTGTCGTGCCAGTTCCTCCGTTTGTCATGCAAAATGGAACACATGAAGCTGTGACGATCGGGGTTCCGGAGGAGCTGCTGCAGGAAGTTTTGGCAGTCTGGGATCTTCGGCTCTATCTTCCCCCAGATTTCTGCATGTGGTTTGATGTCGAACGAAAGGTTTGCCGCCACTACGAGTATCGCCCGCAAGCGTGTCGAAATTTCGAGTTGAACAGTCCGGCCTGTCATGCCACGCGTGAGATGATGCACATCGACGGCCCCAGCTAGGGATTCTCATCAGCAAAGCGGCAATTGTCCGTCGTTAATCCGTGTGCAGTTTCATCTTTTTCAGCGAGTCCGATTTCGCAATTGCTTGCGTCCAGTCGAAATGCCCGATACGTTGACCATCCGCCTTGTAGATCGGTGCATTTTGATCAATTGATCTACCCTCCTTCCTGTCTTTCAAGACGAGACACGATTCATGACGAATCCCGCTCCAGCTGATGGCTCTGATAGTAGTATCCCCCAGGTCGAAAAAGATCGGGCCATGATTAATGAGGCTCGATCCAGAGGGACTGGCCCACTGTTTTGGGCTTTCACGAAGCTTTCCGGACCTGGTTGGTTGCAGAGTGCGATCACGCTGGGGGGCGGCTCTCTCGGAGGAAGTTTGTATCTCGGTGTGCTGGCCGGATACAGCTTGATGTGGCTTCAACCGCTCGCGATGGCGCTCGGTATCATCATGCTGAGTGCGATTGGATACGTGGCGTTGTCCACGAAGGAAAAGCCTTTTCGATCCATCAATCGACACGTTAGTCCTGTCTTGGGATGGGGATGGATTCTCGCGACGGTGATGGCCAACTTCGTCTGGTGTATGCCGCAATACACGCTAGGAACGGCAGCCATCCAGCAGAATCTGATGCCTCAAGTTCTGGGGAAGGATGCGATTGACGCGAAGATTGCCGAAGGTGGAACGACCGATGCCAAAGAAATTGAAGTGATCACGAATCGTGAGAAGTTGTCCAACAATCTCTATTGTGCGACGTTTTTGTTTGTCAGCGCTTCGATTGTCGTTTTGTTTTACGGCTCAGGCGGTTGGGGGATTCGGCTGTTTGAGATTCTCCTGAAGTGTCTGGTCGGAGTGGTGGTCCTCAGCTTCTTCGGAGTGGTCATCAAGATGACGCTGGAAGGGCTACTCGACTGGGGAACAATCCTTTCTGGATTTGTTCCGAATGTCAAAATCCTTACCCAACCGAGTGCAGGTTTTGAGTCGATGCTCGCTGCAACGGGAGAGTTCCGCGAGTTCTGGACGAATCGAATCGTCAGCAATCAGCAACAAGTCATGATCACCGCCGCTGCAACCGCAGTCGGAATCAACATGACCTTCCTGCTACCTTATTCGATGCTTCAGCGCGGGTGGGATCACGATTTCCGGGGGCTGGCGATCTTCGATTTGAGCACTGGCCTTCTCATTCCGTTTATGCTGGCGACGGGTTGTGTTGTGATCGCATCGGCGAGTCAGTTTCATGCGAAACCTGAGAGTGGGCTGGTTGAACTGTATCGTCCAACTGAGAATGCTCCGGCGCCTGCGGCGAATCTTGTGGGAGGCTTCAATGATATTCTCGATCAGCGACTGGCTCAGGGGGAACATGCTGACGAGGTGAAAACTCTGCTCAAAGAACGCTCCGCAGAATCCACAAACGACGAACGAAAAGCCGAGATCAACGATCGGCTTGCCGAGCTTCGAGCTGAACTTCCGACGGCCGATCTTCAGATGGCTGCGTCGCTGGTCAATCGGGACGCGTTTAATCTCGCCAATTCTCTGGAAGGATTAGTTGGAGCGACGACAGCCCAGAAGGTCTTCGGGATCGGAGTGCTGGGCATGGCGATATCAACGATCATTATTCTGATGCTCATTAATGGGTTCGCGATTTGTGAGATTTTTGGTGTCGAACCGAAAGGCTGGACTTTCCGGTTTGGTGCTCTCGCCGCTGGCCTTGTTGGCTCGCTGGGACCATTTTTCTGGAGCAAAGCTGCCGTGTGGCTTGTCGTTCCAACTTCAATGTTTGGCATGGTTCTCCTGCCGATTGCCTATTGGACCTTCTTCTTCATGATGAACTCACGGAGTCTGCTTGGAGAAGATATTCCGAAAGGATTTGCCAGAATTCGGTGGAATGTCTTAATGCTCATTGCTGCTGGACTCGCAACCTTCGGCAGCCTTTATAGTATTTACTCAAGTAAGTACCCGACGATCGGATTCATCGCACTCGGTGGATTTGTTGCAGCCGCAGTCATGGGAACATTGATGAAGAAAGCGTCTCCCGCCGAATGACGTGTGGTTGAGGCGAAAGATCTCTGATTGCGGAATCCAGCCAGAAATTGACATCTATGAACAGCTTCAACTTCGTCCGTCTCTCGATCATGATGTTTCTCCAGTTTTTCGTCTGGGGAGCGTGGTATGTGACGGCTCCAAACTATCTGGGAACGATCGGATTTGATTCCAGCGCTTTTGGATGGACCTATTCCGTCGGACCGATCGCGGGAATTATTACTCCACTGCTCGTCGGAATGGTGGCGGACAGGTTCTTCTCTGCTCAGAAAGTGCTGGGGGTGATGCATCTCGCCGGTGCAGCACTCATGTATTTCGCGACGACGCAGATGATCGTGGAAGATCCCTCACCCGGGATCATTAACTTCCTCTTCTTCGGTCACATGCTCGCTTACTATCCAACGCTTGCGTTGTCCAACACTGTTGCGATGCGGAACATGACCGATCCTGAAAAGGAGTTTCCGTACATCCGTGTGTTCGGAACGATCGGATGGATTGCCGCAGGTTTTCTGTTGAGCGTCCAGGGTTGGGGAACTCAGATTCAGATGTTCTATCTGGCAGCGGGAGCGGCTGCGATTTTGGGAATCTTCAGTTTCCTTCTTCCAAACACACCACCAGAAACCAAGGGGGCTCCGACGCTTCGTGAGATCTTTGGCCTGGATGCACTCGTTCTGTTGAAAGATCGTAACTATCTGATCTTCGTGGTTTCATCGATGCTGATCTGTATCCCTCTCGCGTTCTACTACCAGATCGCGAGTCGGGTTGTGGAGATGGTCGATTTCAGCCAGTTCGGATTCATTCAGACGATCCAGAACATGATGCAGATGGGCGATGTGATCGGAGCGACAATGGCGCTTGGTCAGGTCTCCGAAATCTTCTTCATGCTCGTGATGCCGTTCTTCTTCGTTCGTCTGGGCGTCAAGTGGATGCTGGCATTCGGAATGTTGGCATGGGTCGCTCGCTATGCGTTGTTTGCATTGGGAGCACCGACCGAAGTTCACTGGATGATTCTGATCGGGATTGTCCTACACGGGATTTGCTACGACTTCTTCTTTGTCACCGGACAGATCTATACCGACCGAAAAGCTCCACAGCCGATCCGGGCTCAGGCTCAGGGATTGCTCGTGATGCTGACACTTGGGGTCGGAATGTTGATTGGTGCCCAAACGGCCGGGGTGATTGAAGGTCAGCACACGACGGAACAGTCTCAGAAGTTGAAAGAACTGGTCGTTGCCAAAGGGAATGAAATCCAGGCAGCGGAAGATCGAGAAGCTCCAGAGGATGAAATCGCAACTCTCCAAGGCGAGAAGGCAGCCCTGAGAAAGCAGGAACTGCAAGCGATCGAATGGAAACCGTTGTGGGCAAAGCCTGCGATTTTCGCAGCCGTGATTATGGTTCTGTTCATCTTGTTGTTCCACGACAAGGTCCGAACAGAAGAAGAGATCGCTGAGGGTAAGCTCGACGAATCAGCGTCACCAGAAACGAACCTTTCATAACACATGAAGTATTTCGTCAAACGCGATCTCGATGGTTTCTTCGGGCTGTTCGTTGATAACCTCGTCCAGCTGTTGATCATCATTTCGTTCTGCACCGCGCTTTGCGGGATGACCGGCGAAAAGAGTGCGCTGCTGTACCAATACATCCTTCCCGGTGCGGCAGTCAGCATTCTCCTTGGGAACGTATTTTACGCTTGGCAAGCTCACCGACTGGCCATGAAGACTGGTCGAGACGATGTGACGGCGTTGCCGTATGGAATTAATACACCGTCATTGATTGTCTTTGTCTTCTTCGTCATCAAACCGGTGTATGATGAAACTGGTGATGCGACGCTGGCATGGAAGATGGGTTTGATCGCCTGCCTGGGAAGCGGAGTGATCGAGCTTTTGGGAGCATTCGTCGCTGGGACGCTGAGAAAATGCACTCCACGGGCTGCACTACTATCGACGTTGGCCGGAATTGCAATCGGGTTCATCTCGATGACGTTTGCCCTTCAGATTTTCAACAAACCGTTCGTGGCCATGCTTCCACTGGCAATTGTCTTGATCGGCTTGTTTTCTCAGATTCGTCTTCCACTTGGTCTGCCGAGCGGCTTTCTTGCGGTGCTTATAGGAACGGCATCGGCGTGGCTGCTGACTGTTGTGAAGGGATCCGTAAATGGACTTCCGGAGTGGGTGACTTATGGGGCAGGTAATCTGGAACTGGCACGAAGTGCATATCAACAAGTTGGTTGGGTAGTGCCCGTCTGGGGCTGGGAACAAATTCGCCCGATCCTAATGGACTACTCTCAATGGCTGCCGTTTCTTTCTGTGATTGTTCCGATGGGGCTCTTCAATGTCATCGGAAGTCTTCAGAATATTGAGTCTGCAGAAGCAGCGGGGGACTCGTATCCAACTGCGCCGAGTATGGTGGCGAATGGGGTGGGAACCATCATTGCAGCTCTGTTTGGGAGTTGCTTTCCCACAACCATCTATATTGGTCACCCAGGCTGGAAAGAACTGGGGGCGAGGGCGGGCTATTCAACCCTGAACGGGGTTGTAATCGTCGCGTTTTGCCTGAGTGGACTAGTTGGTCTTTGCGCAGCCATTGTGCCCTTGGAAGCTGGTGCGGCGATCGTCTTGTGGATTGGAATTATTATCACCGCTCAAGCTTTTCGCGCTGTCCCTGAAAATCATGCTCCAGCAGTTGCTGTGGGGCTCTTTCCAGCCATCGCTGCGTGGGGAGCGACGGTGATGCTGGGAACCGTTCTCGTGTCGAATGGTCGTTCGCTTGCAGAGATTATCAATCCTCCCGTTCCTTCGATCGTGGAGGAGGAAGCAGTTACAGAAAGCCCTGAAACTCCAGAAGAAAGCCTAGAAACAGATCTTGCTAGCGCAGGTGGGACGATTGAAGAAGTCGATCAACTTGTCGATGAAGTCACTGTTGATGTTCCGGTGAAGACAGTGATTGATGTTGGTCACCCAAGCGCTGAAGTGAACGGTTTTCTTGTTCATGGACTGTTGCTGATGGAGCGAGGATACATCTTCACCTGTATGATTTTGTCAGCGACGTGTGCTTGCCTGATCGATCGAAAGTTTGTCGCAGCTGGGATGTGGATGTTGGCTGCTTCGGTGTTGACTTGGCTCGGAGCGATGCATGCTTATCAAGTGCATCATGGAATGGCATTCGATTTTCTCTTCCGGTTCGTTGCCCCGATTGATGGGGCGAGCATTTATCGGGCGAATGATATCGCGATTGGTTATCTGGCCTGTGGGATTCTGTTTCTAGCACTCTCTTCGTGGTTGAAACGACAGCCAACGCAGTCGCACTGATCGGTTAAGTTGCGGGAACTGATTTCAGTCAGTGGCAATTCTTCATCGCTTCCCGAAGCGCTCATTCTCGGCAGGGGCACCGATTTCTGTGGTCGTTGGCGTCGAAGTTAGACTTTCGATTGAGAGCTGAACTTTTCGCTGCGCGCAACCGTGTCGGAAGGGGTAACTGGACGCCCTCCAATACTAAGAACGCACAGGTCATCATGAAGTTCAACGGACTGAATCTTGAGCATCAACCATTGCATTCTTTCACGCTTCAGCGTTTTCAACGACCTTCGTTGACATTGCAGATGAAGCCACTTCCACTCGGGTTTCAAAAGCAACTTCGCCAGCGGTCTATTTTTCCCCCAGTTCCTCCGTCCAGAATTCTGCGTGATTCATCGGGAAAACCGCTTCGTGACCAGAGTGGTCAGGCGTTGACACAATCCGATACCTCCGATCCCAAGTTCATTGAACTGTCGGAACTTTATCACCAGCGAGTGGCAGTCCTGGCGATTATTGAATCTTTGAAGGATGACCCAAATATTGAGTTCGAAGCAAAACTCAGCGAAGAGTCGCCGGAAGGATGGGCTCCATTCGCTGATG
The DNA here is from genome assembly GCF_040717535.1 of Thalassoglobus sp. JC818. Lineage (NCBI taxonomy): Bacteria > Pseudomonadati > Planctomycetota > Planctomycetia > Planctomycetales > Planctomycetaceae > Thalassoglobus > Thalassoglobus sp. JC818. Next base: position 11,924 of record NZ_JBFEFI010000017.1, on the reverse strand, counting down.
CGGTCTTCGACGAATTTGAGTCGGCGGGACTCACGACTGGGGATTTGGTTGCGATCTGTGATGAAGTCTGTCGTATCAGCAACCTTCTGAATCAGGATCTGATGCGAGAGCAGGCAAATTTTTCGGAGTCAATTGCGAACGGTTCCAGTTGAGCGAGTCGCTTCATCTACCGAGAAACGTGTATTTCTGGATTCTTCGCACGTGTGAACGGTTCTCGATGTCGGTCAACGAATACAATCAACTTCCGTATGAAGAGCAGGTGCAGTTGTTGGCATTTAATGCAGTGCGATCGATGGAAGAACAATCGCGTACTTAAACCGCTCTTAGTGTTTTCTCTAATTGCGTTCTATCGGAGTTCCTGAACTTCTACTGCGTGTCTCAGTGAGGGAATTATCACGAGACGTCACTCGAAACAAGATTTAACCGCGAGTCATACAATGTCTGACCTTTCCGATCTTAGTCAGGTTTCGGGAGACGAACTAAATCCCGTCCAGATTCGTGGCATTTTGAATCAAATCGATCTCGACATTACGAATCTCGTGCGAGACGGAAAGCTGGCCGCAATTAACTATGCGGTTGCGGGTGACAGTGGTGTCACCACAAACCGTGCAGCCAATCTTCAGGCTCTTCTGACAGCACGTCAATACTATCAATCTCTGCTGAACGATCTTCCAGCTTTTCAGGTCTCACAGGCCAGTTTGGATTAGTTTCCGGCTGAAATCACCAATGAGGATACTAGTTGGCGGAATGCCTTTCGATCTATCCGGGCAATTGAGATGTTCGTCTGAGAAGTGAGGGCAAGAGACTGTTGAATCGCCACAGCGAAGGTCAGGGCAACTTAGCTTCTGCCTGTTGAATTCAGCTGAAAGAACTACTGATGACAGATGAGACCCTTGACCGAATTATGGAATCTTTGTGTGCGATCAATGTTCATCTTGAGGGTTTGCGAGTCACGATGTCGGGATTGATTGAGGATCGTGCAGACCATGAATTGAGGTTAAGACGCGTTGAACGTTGGAAGCACCACTTGAGCCCTGTGCTCATTGCAGCGACGTTCTTGCTGGGAGTGATTTCAACTGAGCTTGTTGAGCGATTTCTTCTCTAGGCGTTTCTCATCGTTTGTGAGTGGCCCATCCGCAATGATAGCTCTGACGCTTGACCGTGCTGGGGATTCAGAATGATCGCATTGGGTTTAGTATTCGAGAAGGCTGTCTTGACATGAACGAAATTCTGAACGCGGATTCGCAGCAAATCTTCCTCGACTGGAGTACTCCTGCCGTTTTACAGCAACGTCTTCAAGCGTTCGATCCCAACGATGGAAGTCTCGAAACATATCTCGAATCGGTTGCAATTCACGTCATTTCGGGACCGGACATTGTTCGTCGAGACGAAGTGACAGTGGGGGTGAAGAGGGCGACTTCTCGATCGTTTCTGGTTCGAAGTGATGAACTGCCTGAGGGGTGGAACCTATTAACTGCGGAGATCACGATTGAGGAGCGTAGCTATCGAATCGCTTCCGTCGATTCTTCCTTCGTGACAGGGACGGTGGTCTTGCAGTGTGAGTCGCGAACTGTCTGAGGCAATGGCCTTTGCCTGTGAATTTTGTTGCTAGACAGGCTTCGCATGCTCTTGTCGCGTCTCTTTAATTTCGTGCCAGCTTCAGGTAGATGGGGGATCGATGAAGATCGAAATTCAACAAGGTCGGTCGCTGCGTGAATCTCTCCGGAGGCTGAAGGATGAACGCACTTCCGTCGCTAGAAGAGAATTCGTTGAACGGCTGGCCTCTGCGGTCATTCAGGAAACAAAGTCGACAAATCCGGTCAGGACTGGAAGAAGCAGGGCTGGTTGGGTTGCACCTGGCCCTGCTGGGGAAGATGGAGGAAGTGAGGGCTCATTCACTGTGAGTCACACATCACAGGCGACAGAAGTTTCAATGACCAACTCTGTGCCGTATGTGGTTTTTCTGGAATACGGGACTTCAAAGACAGCTCCAGTTGCGATGGTTCGCAAGTCACTTTCTAGAGTCGCAGGCCGCATTGCCTCTCTTTTCGAACTGCGCTAGCTGGAAACACGTGAAACCGTTTGCGAGCCGGGTAAAACATGTGTTTGAGATATGGCTTAATACATTTGCGTTATTGATGACATCTGTGGCTGCGCTGATTCGATAGTTAAATTGGTCTAAGTACGGAACGGTTCATGGATTTCATCGAGATTGTATCCGGGCTTCAACGTTTCTGGTCGTTGAATGGTCCAGCTGACGTTGCGACTGTATTTCCCGGGGCGATCAAGGACGTCTCTGCAGAGAAAATGTGGCTTGAGTTTTGGGTGACACGGATTAATGAGCCACTGCAACGATGGTCCAGTCCACGTTCGTTTGAGTGTTCGATTGATGTCCATCTTTTCTCGGAATCGGAAGATCCACGAGCTGTTTATGTGCTAGCAGATGTTGCCGGGGAGACACTCGGTTCAAAAGTGGTGAATATCAATTCTCTGGATGATGATCAGCAGATTGGCACTCTGCGGATGAAAGAACCGAACTTAATGGACTTAACTCGCGCGGAGTCAGTTGGGCAATCGCATTCCTCTCAACATCTTTTACTGTCAATCGCCGCAGTCGCTTTGGACAGCGGCACGCCTCAGTCAATCGACGAGTGAATAAAAGGTGCTGACTGTTCTGAACATCTCTTTACTGGATGTGTTATCTCTGTTTTGAGTTCTTTGTTTAATTGGAGGTCGACATGGCAATTTCTAATATCACACGTAACCTCCGCGATGGCGAATTGACTATTCGCGACGATGGTGCTGCCGGGGCGATTACGGTCTTGCTGGACGAAGGAGATCTCACCTGGACTGAACGTCGAAATACAATCGAGATTAAGGATCGCGGTTCTATCGCTGGAGGCCACACCCGTAATGGTGACGATGAATCTGTCACATTGAGTTTCACGGCAAAGTGGACACAGCTTGTGGGGTACTCAGTGGCATCCGTGGATCCTCGTCAGCTTTATGAATTTCTGACATTTCAGCCGGGAGCTGGTGTGGAGAGCACTTCTCCGCAGGGAGAACAGCAGACTTTGACATTCGAGTTTAATGTGATTGATCCCGCCGGGGAGGCGAGCGAGCGAGTCACGTTTCACAAGGTCTACCGAGAAACGTTGACGATGTCGGAGGGGGAGCAGGCGAACCTCATCTCTTTTAATGGACGCGCCTTTCAGACATCTCCGCTGATCGAGCGACTTTAGCAATCGTCGAGAGCGGTTGATTTCGCGGTTACAGTATTGACCTCCGCCTTTTGAGGAATTGTCGTGTCGTTCAGTGAGTCGTTGACGGTTCGTATTCTTGGTGACAGTTCTGAGTTGCAGCGGGAACTGGAACAAGTCCTTCGAAATTTGGATGAGCTTCAAGAACGACTAACAGAGTCCGGAGGGGCTGCTCGCAATCTCTCCCAAGCGTTTTCGCGCCTGTCGGGAGCAGTCAGTCCGCTCAAACAGATTGGCAGTTTGCTGGGAGAGGTTCGTCAACAACTTCGCTCAATCGGTCAAACTCCGGTCACTCTGAACGTCTCGCCAGCTCTTCAAGCGTTGCAGCAGTTGTCGATGGCAGCCATGCAGGCAGCAACACAGATACAGCTGATTCCATCGATTCCAGTTGGAGAAGGCTCCGGAATGGTTCAACCTTCGACTCCTGCAGTCGTTCCTCCCCATCATCCTGTAGGACCGCGACAGCGATACTCTCGCGGAGGACTCGTGGTGGGACCGACTGGGACCGATCGAGTTCCAACCCAGCTCAGCGCGGGTGAGTTCGTTCTGCGTCGTGAAATTGTTGCGAGTCTGGGAGTTGGGTTTCTCGAACGGTTGAATTCTTCGAGAAATCTGAATGGGTCTCAACAATCGCTGGGAGGTTCGATTCGCCCTCAATTCGAGCCTCAATCGGTCTTGGGAATGCCATCGCGAGTCCTTTCTCCGGAACAGGCAGCCACTCCGAAGCAGTTCGCGAGAGCAGGGCAGTTGGCGAGTTTCGAGCAGCGAGCTTCGCATTCAATCGCGAATCACTTCGGCGGAATCACGATTCAAGTGCGAGATCGTATGGACACCGAGAGTCTGATGAGATCGCTGAGAGATCAGGGACTGGAACAACTGAATCGTCGGGGCTAGAGCCCTTGTGTTTGTTCCTCAAGGTCGGATTGGAATCAACGATGAAGATGATTCTCCATTATTCTGATGTTCATCAATTGGGTTGAGGTGTGTTGTGTTCACGTTTTTTCCTGCGGTCTATCGCTCCGGAACACTGACCGAACTGCCACGGCCAGTGGTGACCTTTCGCATTTCAGATTCGTGGGACTACCAAAAGCTGAAAGTACCGCTCCAAGATGGAGAGCATGTACAGGGACATTCCCGAGATGGGACGAACATTATCATTGAAGGGCAGATCGGAATGCATTCCGGCCAGCCGCGCTTGTCTGAATCGGACATGCTCACCAGCCTCGATGAAACTCGAAACGTCCTCGACGTGAACGCGGAGACGGGACTGTTTCGGTTTGTCTTGTTCCGGGATCAATCGAGTGGGACATACCGTTATTTCGAAGACTGTTCCACGACACGATTCGAGTTTGATCTATCGAATCATTCTCTCTACGCGTATTCGATTTCGATCTATGCCGCGAACCCGCGTCTCCATGAAAATCTCTTGTAATCGTTTTTTCTGACGCTGTCACTTAGAAGTTAATTTTCGCGAGCGGTCTTCGTAGACCAGCGACGGAGTGTTTACGCTCAGGCATCAGTTAAGGGAAGTTGCAGAACATGGCATTTGAACGGAGAGTTCTGCATCACGGACCGTCTCCGGATGGGACTCCAGTCTTGCTTTCCTGGAAAACAATCAGGGACTGCTGGTTCCATCTGCATCGGCAGGGAGGATGCGGCAGCGGAAATGTGACGCTCGCGGAGCAATTTCAAAACCGGACACAAGTTGATATCGGTGACTGGATCAGCATCGAAGGCTCGGCTGGCGACCGGTGGTATCTGGGCCGTGTCGAAGAGCGTATGACTTCTCACACGGGGGAGGTTCGGTTGCGTCTGGAGGGGATGTCGATCGAACTGAATGAGATTTTTCCCGGCGGATTCGGTGCCTCAGCGGACGGGCAGGCACCACATCGGTATGCTCGGACTGATCAGTTTACGCACGATCCAGATCGCAGCATCGAGACCTTTGATTCAATTTCCGATGTGTCAGAAATGTTGTCGATTCTGCTCGATCAGTATCTTTCGACGAGTTCGCACATTGCGGTTGATCCATCGAAAATTGAAACGCCGGTTTTGTCGGCTCCTGTCGAATCGATCAAATTTCGGGGAGAGGAATCAGTTCGGAGCATCTTGAAAGATCTTGCGGTGCGAGCCCAGTCTGCATCGTGGGGCGTCGATGAAACGGGAACTTTTTTCTTCATGCAGAATCGACTTGAGTCGCTCGCAACATTTGAGATTGGGAAAAATTTGACGTCATTTCGCGAACAGCGAGATCGAGAATTGTTGTTCAATCGTCTGCTACTCACCGGCGACTACGTTTACGATCGACGAGAACGCTCCGACATGATCGCCCGAAGATCGTTTCGGTGGCGTGGAAATTTTCTGGAACCGATCAGTCAGGGTCAGCATGGAGAGCGTCGTCTCAGACTCTGGATTCCCTGGATTCGCTCGCAGCGTGATGCTGTGGCGTTTGCCAGAGAATTCTTTCGAACATATTCGCAGCCACTCAATCGATACATCATTGAAACGACTCCGCAGAATGCGATTTTCAAACCGTGGCTCGGGCAATTCAGACTTTGTGATCAGTCAGGGCAGGAGTTGTTGACGGCGCATGCGGAGTCAGTTCGAGTTCAGTTTGACCAGGCACCGACTTTGCGTCTCGAACTGGGACCACTGGATCCCAGAGAACTGTGGCCGGAACCTCCACATGATGAACGGTGGGAGATCCCTGAGAATGTGCCTTCTGCGGGCGGTGAAGTCAGCCTGCCGACCTCTCTTCCTTCGGACGGAGGATCGAATGGAGGATCGAATGGAGGAGGTGGCGGTGGGGGAGGTGGCAGTTCAGAGTCGTCGAGCGGTTCAGATTCGGGCACACTTGGTTCACAGTCAAGCAGTTCCGGGCAGGAGGTGACCGGAACTGCGACTGACTCGTCATTCTCGGAACTATTATCTTCGCTACTGTCACACGGTTCCTCCGGTATTGTTGGTTCAACGAGTTCCGCTTTGACATCTGAATTCGATGCCAGTGACTTTTCCAGTGGCAGTTCTGAATTGCACTCAACAGATTCCCTGTTTGACAGTTCGACATCGTTTGTGACATCGTCTCCGAACCATTCCGGTTCTGCTCCTTCCAGCGCAGCTTCGATTCCAAACTCCACTGGGAGTTCGAGGTTCTCTCAAAGTTCGAATCTGTCAGGCGGCTCGAATCTGTCAGGCGGCTCGAATCTGTCAGGCGGCTCGAATCTGTCAGGCGGCTCGAATCTGTCAGGCGGCTCGAATCTGTCAGGCGGCTCGAATCTGTCAGGCGGTTCGAATCTGTCAGGCGGTTCGAATCTGTCAGGCGGTTCGAATCTGTCGGACGGATCAAATCTGTCAGACGGCTCAAATTCTTCAGAGGAGGTAATTCCTCCCGTGAGTTCGAATCTTTCCCAGAGTTCACACTCGATGTCTTAAGACGCTGCCGTAATCTGTTTTTGGATGCGACCAAATTTGGGGAGTGGGCGTAACACTCTTCCAACGGTTTTTAATGCAACCGACGTTTACGTCTGCATCATTCGTTATGTGCAAAATGTTGAGCTGTGTCGAATTTTAATTACGGAAAGTATCGGGACATGTTTTACCGCCTGACAACCGATGGAAGAAAACAGAGCGTCGATCTTCGCTCATTCTATGCTGGGCCGATGAGTGGTGTTTGTTGGGTGGTGGGAGGCGGACCCTCGTTGCGCGAAGAGTCGATTGAACTCGTCAATGACTCACCAGCTCCGGTTTTTTCCATGAATCTGGCTGGCAGCGGTTTGATTCGACCGGACTTCTGGACGAGTTACGATCCGACAGCAAGATTTCACCGCTCGATTTATCTTGATGCGTCGGTCACGAAGTTCGTTCACCGATCTCGAGCTATGGATCTCATTCCTGAAACAACATTCAAAGTCTGTGATGCGCCCGCCACTCTGTTTGTTGACAAAAGCCAGGAACCTGGATTTACAGACTTCCCGACCACAACGACTACGGTCGATGGTGATGTTGCTGATTGGCAGGACTCTCTCATCCAGTTGATTGATATCGCATATCAACTCGGATTTCGGAAGCTGTTTCTCGTTGGTTGTGAAATGTTGATTGCGCCGGACGCCGCGCTTTTGAAACTCGGTGATGACTACGGCATCGCTTATCAAGAAAAGGAACTGCTCGGTGACTTTGTAAAGCGCTGTCGGGAGGCCGGTGCAACAGAAGCGGAGCTTGATGATCTGACGGTGACTGATCAGTATCATTTCGACGAAGCTAAACCGCTTCGAGCGGCTATTCAGACCGACTTTCATTATTTTCGCGTTGCTCAGTATCTTCGTCTCTCACGTCGCGCAATGTCACTGGCTGGGCTCGAACTGATCAGTGTCACACCCGGTAGTCGACTGAATGACAGCTTCCCGACGATGACGGTCGATGCTGCGGTCGCTCACATTCACTCACAAGTTGGCAATCCCGCAGCTGAGCAAACCCGAGGTCGATATACCGACGACCGCTCCAGAACTCCCGCCCAGATCGGTCCGATGCGTGACTTTCGCCCGCACTTCTGGAAGCCATCTCCGCAAGAGGATCACGCCGGAGATGACAATCATCAGGTGAAAAGGAAGGGTGCGGGCGATCGGTTGCAAAATGCACTGCAGAATGTCCCAGAAGTGATCGTCGACTTAAATGAACATGCTTAGAGCTGGACGTGTACTGGACTATTTTTAAGTCCGGTTCAATCGTGTTTTAATACGAACTCTTTGAAGTTACTCGCTTTTCGCTCGCATTTCGAACAAGAATCGTGACGGCAGAGATGGTCGCGGCTTACCCCATTTTCGCCGACTGGCAGCCCGCGTCAGCGTCAATGTCTCCTGAGCCCGAGTAACACCAACGTAAGCCAGGCGACGTTCCTCGGCGATTTCTGCTTCTGTGCCGTCGATTGTTCTTTTATGTGGAAGAAGTCCTTCTTCCATTCCCACCATATAGACTCGTGGGAATTCCAGCCCTTTCGCGCTGTGCAAGGTCATCAGTTTGACGGCATCCACGTTCGCCATCGCTTCTTTATCTGGTTCTTCGTCGCGACGCTCGAGGGCAATACTATCGAGGTAATCTTCCAAAGTTGGAGAAGACGAGCGGGAGACATATTCAGCGATCGAGTTAATGTACTCTTCGAGAACCGCCTTGCGGGTGACTTGCTGTTGTTCATCTTTGTATTGACGTTCGATTTCGGACTCGTAACGAATCTCGTTCATCAGCTTCTGAGTCAGAGAATCTAACTCTCGCGGCGAGTTCTGGAATGCGGATCGCCATGACTTAAACTGAGAGTGAAGCCTGATGACAGCTTCGCCTGTCTTGATGGGGATTTCACCTTCGTTGACGCAATGCGTTGCTGCGTCCCAAATCGGAACACCCTGGCGAACGGCCCGGCTCATCATCTTTTCGAGTGAGCCTGTTCCAATTCCTCTGGCGGGCGTGTTAATAATTCTAAGAAGAGATTGCTCATCGTCTTCACGAGCGATCACTTTCAGATAGCTGAGCAGATCGCGAATCTCTTTGCGGTCATAAAAAGACTGACTTCCCATCAAAACATAGGGGATCTGACGTCGACGCAATTCGGATTCGAAGATCCTTGGCTGTTCATTCGTGCGAAAGAGGATCGCGAAATCTTTGAGAGGAATTCGCCGACTCTCGTGCAGATGACGAATTTCGTGGACCACCCGCTCCGCTTCGGATTGTTCATCTGGCAAGTCGAGAAAGCGGACTTCCTCGCGAGCGGTTTTATTCGCTCGCAGAACCTTTTGATGTCGTTCCCGATTGTGTTTGACGAGACGATTGGCGAGATCGAGAATGCGATCGGTGCAGCGATAATTCTCTTCCAGTCGAATTACCTTCGCCCCTTCGAAGTACTGTGAAAAACCGAGAATGTGTTTCAGTTCCGCACCTCGCCAGCCGTAAATCGACTGATCATCGTCGCCAACCACAAGCAGGTTGTTGTGATTTCTAACGAGTGCTTCGACGATTCGAAACTGAATTCCGTTTGTATCTTGATACTCATCGATCTGAACGTGAGAAAAACGCTTCTGATGTTTGTCCAGAACCTCCGGATGAGATTGGAACAATTTAACGGTGAGTAACAACAAGTCATCAAAATCAACGGAACCCTGAGCTTTTAGATTCTGTTGATAGCGGCGATAGGCAAGGCTGCCCAGATATTCCTGGTCATCCTCGACCACTTCTCCAGCTCGCTCCGGCGAGATCCCGATCGTCTTCCAGCGACTGATGATCGACAACAAATCTCCCGGTCGCAAAGACTTTTCAGTGACACGAATATCACGAAGAACTTTGCGGGCCATCGACTCTTGATCCCCGCGATCGAGAATCGAAAACTTCGCAGGATATCCGAGTGCTTCAATGTCGGATCGCAAAATGTCAACGCACAGCGAATGGAATGTCGAGATCCAGGGGCGCACTTTGCTTTGGCCCAGCAACGGCTTTGTTCGCTGCAACATCTCCTTCGCAGCTTTGTTCGTGAAGGTCACAGACAGAATTCTCTCGGGAGCGACACCAGATCGAATCAATTGAGCGATCCGATAGGTAATGACACGCGTCTTACCAGTCCCAGCCCCTGCCAGCACCAGAACCGGCCCTTGGAGGGTTTTGACTGCATCGAGTTGTGATGGGTTGAGGTGCGAAAGGTCCATCTTTTGTGTCTGCCACCATATTTGTCCACAATCGCAGAGCAGTGAGAATTCGTTCCGCACCGCTGGCCGTTCCAGATTCTCACGACCCTCCGCTGACAGAATGTCAGGACGGGAGCGAAGCAGCAATCATCGTTGATGTGGAACGGTCAAATCGAGAGTGTAGCGTTTCATTCATGCGTTCTGAGGAAGCGGCACAAGCTAGCAAATCGCCGCAACAGGCTCCATCAGATCGAGTCATCATTTCTCAGATTTCGCGAGCACCCAGCCGGAAACAGAGAAAACGAAATGACTTCCGAAGATCCAAACACGCTGCAAAATTTTGACGATCACGAAGAGTTCCGATGTTTGGATGACAGCAAGGTTTTGTTGAAAAATCCAATCCAATCGCCCCCTTTCAACCGGGAGAACTGGTCACGACTCCTCAATTTCAGTGTGATGGCCGATCAGGGATTTGACACCATCCCGCGCGGGCGATATGTTCGTGGCCCCGGAGAGGTGACAGAGTGGCCGATTGTGCTGGTCTCGAAAACCAGTGTCCTGCAAGGGACCGGGGGTTCGAATCCCCCCCTCTCCGCTTCGCTCACTTCTTGACAGAGCTTCGCGTTGTCTTCTTAGAAGTGGCACGCTTCAAACAGCCTCTGGCTGGCTGCTCAAAGGGAACCCGCCATTCTCTCGGAGTTCTCCGTCCCGCCTACTCGAAGTGGTGTTCGACGTACACACAGGGGGGCAGCAGTCTCAAAAGCCCTCGCCGCTGAATGCGTGCTCCGGCCACCCGCAAACCGGATGCGTCGCGACAACGAGACTTGGCAGGTAGCGTAAAAAAGAACAACATCTCAGTGCCAACGTGCCCATTGGCTCTTCACCGCTGGATACGGTCGCTTCAAACACCAGTTCCTCTCCGCCATTCAGGGTGACATCCAGTGATGGAGGATGGACTACTTTTCTTCTTGTTTGTGTCTATTGCATAAAAGAAGTCTCATCACTCGTTCTCGAACGGAGAAGGAGGATTTCGTTCTGTTTTCTAGAAGAATCGTAAGTACATAATCGAGAAAAAATTCAAGCTCCCCGACATTTCTCTGGATACAGTTCGCCAGCAAACACATTGCCGCGATGGATCGAATAAACTCGTCGTTGGAGCATTCAGACACGCTGTAAGTCGCTAAAGCTGATTCGCATGCAAAGTTGATATCGAACCATTTCGCATTCATGCTTCCTTGCAAGGCATTCTTGAGTTCTACTGCAGTAAGTTCTTCTCCATCGACACCAAAATCATCGATGAGACTCTTCAAGATTTTCTCAAGGTTGAATTGACCTCCATTTAGTTCACGGTATATGTCAACGATGATATCAATCGCTTGATTCGGCGATCGTTCCATGAGCAGATTCTTTCTCAAAAGAGACGCAGAAGCCTGGTATGCTTCAATACTAAATCGAGGTAAATCTGTCACACATAGGTACATCCCTGATCACATTATTGTGGGGGTGCCATGCTCTCGCTTGCGTGGGCATGCCTTTTATTGTGGCGGACGTCTCAATCAGATGGTTTCCACACATGGTATGAAAGCCGGGTGCGTCGGTATCCACTCTTCGATCGCAATGAGCAACTGCTGTGGATTGTTCATCTTCTTGGTGACAGTCGAATGAGGATATGTGATCGTCGCTCGAAAATCAGCCGGTGGAACCGCCGCTAAATCACTCGCTCAACTGTGATCGAGGTATTGGTCTCCACTCAATGGCAATGGTTCACCTTCCCAACTAGGTAGCGGCGTGGACGGACGGACGATCATTTCAGGGAATTTTGGCACCATGCCACCGGACCACGGATTCTCTTCGTTCACAATTGGAAAGTGGGGGTTCGCATACCAAAACCAGCCCACTGTACTCGAACGAAACCTAAGCGCTTCGAAAGAAAGCCATCGCAACCATTCTGCACAACGATTGCTCACATTACTTTCATTTAAGTTTTCAACTAGATCTTCTC
>NZ_JBFEFI010000016.1 GCF_040717535.1 Thalassoglobus sp. JC818 | reverse complement strand
CTTCACGTCGGATGGAATGTCGACCGTCTCTTCAGTTTTGGCTTGCTTAGGTTGTACAAGATCGACTTTCACGAGTTTTTCGTGAAAGACATCCCCCAGGTCTCGCACAAACTCTCCAGAAAAACGATCGACACCTCCGGTGATGCGTATTTCGTTCAGCTTTTCAATCGCTGTGTGAAACCTTTCAGCGAATCCTCTATTGACATTCGAAAGTTGGGTCGAGCGACGTCGCCGGTTTCGTTCATAAAATTGAATCCCTGCTTCGCGAGTATCTTTGTCATAGATGAAACTTGCCACAACATACCTCGAAGCCTAGTTGATGAAACAGATTGATCTCCTTGCCGAGCAGCGACACCACGACCTCTGTTAGCATTTTTGAAGGCGGATTGCAGTCAGTGCCATTGTCAATCCAGCGAAGCCCTGCTCGAGACATACAAGTGCGTTCTCTGCGACTCAATCCTCCTTCCGACCACACGCGCCGAAAGTGTTCAGGGAAAGTAGTCGGAGCCAACTTGCGACAGTGTTCGAGTGTTTAAGTGTGCGGAAGTCAGTGCGAAGTTGACCATGTTTTATCTCTTGGCATTGATTCTGTATACCATGTCTCTTAGTGCAAATGACAACGGTGATTCGGCGTGCAGCTTGGCCAGGTTGATGGATAGTCTCTCATAACTTATCTGTCGACTGGAGGTTTGCTCTGGTGGTTCTTGATTTTTGCAATAGCACTTAGTTTCAACTAGGCAGTAGTGTCTGGGTTCTACTCTTGTATGTTGGTCTCAACTTAGAATTTAGTTCCGATATTTCTGTTCGGTTACCAAGCCTGAATCGAGTGCTAAGACTCATTCAAAGAATAGATGAATTCGTCAATCAAGTTCACGACGAGCGAATGAGAAAATGAAAGTGCATTGGAGGTGCTTTTCATACATTCGAAATGGGTCAGACTTGGTGAACGATTCGAGCAACTGATATTCTCTGTCGAGATCCGAAGGGTCTGCGCGAAGTCGCGGAGAGACACGGATTACGTCATTTATCGGAGAACCGGAGTTTCGGAGGTGGATTTCTACCCTCTGGCAGTGCTGGACCCACTCTGTGTCCGCTATTGCCGTTCTATCGCGCTTGGTTGAAACAACTCCGGTATCTCCGTGACTCCGGAGTTTTTGGTGAGAACTGTCTACTTGGGTTCAACCGCTTTCGATCCGCCATGGTCTTACGAACCCAATATCTCGAGTTTCCAGACTGTGACATTCATTCTCGGGTCCACATAACTGATCAACCTGCATCCATCGATGACTCGACCCTTGAATCGTTTCAGTCGTTTACTGATCAGTGTCGCAGTCGCCGACCGCAGGTTATCAACGCAGCACAACTCACACAGAGCGTTTGCCATTCCAGTGTGTGAATCAGAGTCTGCGCAGTCGATCAGTTCTCGTGCGGAATAGACCAATCGTTCTGGTTCGATTTGTAACCAATTGGTAAACAAGTTCTTCAGCGCCACTGCGTCAGAGTCTGCTTCATCCCTGAGGTGGTCTCGACCGAGTATAGGGTCAGGGAGCTTTGTCCAGACGACGAGTTGGCGAATCGTTGCTGTCCAGCCTTCGAAGCTTCCCCAGGGTTTCAGCTCTTCAGTCGGTTGTCCTGCCCGAAACCAAGCCTGAATGATCGTGAGTGCATCTGTGAGCAAGTGCTGCTGGTTTTCGATCACATGCTGCCGCAGATTATTGACTTGGAAGTCTTTTCGGTCCTCTGGATGTTCTTCAAGGGACTCCAGGCGAATCGGACAGACTCGTCGGGAAGTATCCGCTTGAAGCGTGACGTTGTTGCCGGTCGCTAGCCACGTGGTTCGATTCGGGATCTCCGAAATCTGAGACTTTCCGAGAATGCGGTCCCTCCAGGTGTCGCTTGTCAACAGAGCATCGAGCGATGGGGTTCCGAGCGTCCCGCCGATATTGTCCAGCAGAACGATTTCATCGCCATGCATGAGATGGGCAGTGATCCGCTTGCGGAACTCGTTGTCATCACTTGGGGCCGTCGAAACACAGGCTGATTTCCCGATGGAGATAAGCCCGAGCAGGTCAGCGAGTAGTGTCTTTCCAGATCCGTGAGTATTCGCGTCAACCAAGAACAAAGGTGCTGGCCCTTCAAACGTATCGCGGCCGACAATCGTGAGGAGCGCAGCCAACCACGCAGAACGGTCGTGCGGTTCGCGGATTGGAAAATCTGCGACAAGATTCAGCAGTCTGTCTCGTGCCGCCAGAGCATCGACTTGAGTTGGATTCTCGAGAACCTGAAGTTGTCCGAAGCACTTGTCGAGGTAAAGTCGCGAATCTGCGTCATATCCGTGTTGGTTAACAATCCCACCATCGCGGCGCAAAATAGGGCGGGAAACGATTCCTTTCAGGATTGGTACCCCAGGCCATTCCCCCCGATCAAAGACTGCATCCACGCACCACTTCGGAGGGGAAATTTGAGTCACTGCACCGTCGGGTGAGGACGCGAAGAAGTAGATCATCCGACACATCAACTCTCTCAGTCGAGGACGCGAGATCGCTACAATTCGAGACCCGCCGTGATCGTCGTGGAGAATTTCAGATAACTGGCCGGATCGAGAGTAGAGGCCATTTGCCTGAGGCAACGTGCTGACCACTTGTTCGTTGACAGAAAATTCATCTTTGTTTACTTCAATGAGAGTACGAGCGGCGGGGTCCATCAGCAACGCTGTCGATGCACTGGGACTTGGCGCTTGTGGATCAATCAACGAGAGCGGAGGATGCAATTCTTTGAGCGTCGCCAGAAACCCGTCGATTTCGGGAAGTGTCGAGAGCAAAGTTGACTGATTCCCGGAGACGACCAGGTCGTCGATCCCCTTGGCAAGTTCGGAATTCCAAGTCTCAATGGCCAGATTCACCCCACGCGATTTTAGGGAATCGACAAACTGGAAAAGTTGCATAGCGACGTTCGAATTCGTCCGAAAGTCGGCATCAAACGCGATAGTCAATTGTTGGGCGTCAAGCTTATCGAGAGCGTTTAGTACTTGCTTCCAGCAACCGACTCCCGGGAGCCCGATCGCGTAGATGTCAGAGAAGTAGGTCGCGATATCAGCCTTCAATGCTCCTTCGGTCACACGGACGACATCGTGACGATTTGCTTCCCTTCGCAGTGGGAAGTGGGTCAGAGCACCAGATTTCACTCCGCCATCCTTTCTTGAGGTGAGATATCGGTATTTCCCATTGCCTTGGTCATCATCACACCGGACCTGCATCGCCGCAATTTCACCCTCGGAGTTTCGGATCGGGATCAACATTCCAGACGGCCCTGCGAGGGTCCAGTAATTTTGCCCGGTTGATGTGCTCTTTCGAATGACACATCCTGGGGTTGCCGCCATCTCTTCCTCAAGACTCACTCGGATCATTTCGGTCAACCTCTTAGCACGCCCACTCTTGGGCAGGCTGCCATATTTGACGTGGTCTAAGAAGCTGTTCAACTCTGAAAGAGGAATACCCCGACTTCCGATCGCCATTCGGTGGTCAGTAGTTGGACCGAAGAGGCGGAGGAGCACTTTGTAGACACGGCTTCGATCTTTAGTTGGACCCACTCTCTGCGCAAGCTTCAATTTCGGCTTCGGAAGCCTGTTGCTCGTTTCCTGTGGCTGCGTACGCCATAAGTAATATTTGCCACCGGACTTGTCGAACTGTTGCTTTCCCGCTCCAAGACTCGGGTGCATCGCTGATCGACGGCAAATCATCGCAGTCTCACTCCGCGCACACCAGTCCGGTTTTCCGCACACTTCACACGGTCTGTCAGGACTGACAGTCTGCCAGTCAGTTGAAGAAGTCCCGAAATTGATCATCCTTCACCTCCGACACGTTGGCGGGCAATCCAGTCCCGCAAGTCTTCGACGGAGTATCGGACAGAGCGCCAGATGCGAATGTGTGGAAGGTCGCAGCGCTTGGTCATTCCCCATAGCGTTCGTTCACTGATTGAGAGCAGGTTCGCTGCTTGCCTTGGGGTAACGAGCAGATCTTCAAGACAGGAGTTTTCACTTTGGTGCATTTGCTAACCGTATGGTTCGTTCTGGAACCGCGGAGTGCGATTCCCTCATCTAAGTCAGCATGTTCACAATTTTGTTTTTGAGCTTGAAAACTCTTGTTAGGAAAAACTCTGCAAGTGGTTGTCAGGTAATAGGATGTGGAAATGTCCGGTTGCTGTTCAGTGTTCAGTGAGTGCACTGAAAACACTGAACACTCAGTCTTCAGCACCCTCAATCTTTTGTTTCAACTCTTGTAAGTGGTCGAAGAATTCCTTGGTCGGAAGTGTGCCGTCAAGAACTTGCAGTTGCACACTTAGTTTCCTTGTCTCTCTGAGACAGAGGGCTTGGTATTCCTTGAATCCGCCAAATTCCTTCTTCAGAAAACTTGAGAGGCTTGCTGAGCTAAAGTGATGCTCTTTCGAGAATTCACGAACGCCTGGAATAGATTCGGTAATTTCGCATCCGAAATGAGTGGGTCGATGATGGTTAACGAGCGCGCTAATGATGAGCAACCTCATGCTCTGTTTCGACGTATGAGGATGATTTTCGGAAGGTTTTTTCTTCTGGACTGAAAGCATACCTCTTTCTAGTTCCGTCAGAAGGTCATTGATTGCCGCAGCCGAAGCACTCCCAACGTCATCGATCCAGTATCGATTTCCTCCAACTGGATTTTCTTTCAATTGCGATAGTCGAGGACCAGTAACCAGAAACCACGCCGAAACATCTTCCGGGTGCCCTGCGTTGACGATACTCGAATAACTCTTAGCTTGGAGCAGTTCAGGATGATTTGAGAGAAGAAGTCCTGCTCGATCGAACAGTCGGAAGAGCTCTAGGTATGCTTGGCGGACATCATTCCCACCGGAAACCATTGCTCCATTTGACAAGTCGGGGTCAATTCCTTTTCCGACAACGAAAGCAAGAAGTCGAGTCGCGTCATACTTCCCCGTGAAGGGCGCGTCGAAACAATAAGCGGCTCTCAGATCCATTTTTTCGAATCCCCGAAACTCTCCTCGTAAGTCGAGCAGTTTCTGGAGGACGGCTTCTTGCTTGCTTGGACTCATCTGATTCCGTTCTAAACGATGTGAGATGAGAGCAGTTACAGAGAGAACGTTACAGGGTACAATATATCTGATAATTCTGTTGAGAGTGACCAGGCCGACTTGAGGAATGATCTCTACAATCGAAGCGATTGCTGAATAATGGATGTACAAATGTCAAACATCGAAACTCTGTCCTGTTCGAACTGCCTGCAGCGAGTGTCTCCTCGCCACTTCTACAGCGGTTATTGTCGGGAATGTAACCGCGTCGCCTCACGTCATCGAATGCGGAAGATGCGTGCCAGACGGAAGAAGACTCACGTTGAGTCACTTTGGTGCACGCTCGATAGCGATAAAAAACTGCCTGCGAAAGAGATTGAGCGGGCGGCCCGTGGACTTCTGAGTGCTTTTGGAGGAATCTCCGGGCTTGCCAGCGCTGCGGCGGAGATGCTCAACAACAAGTCCCTTTCCCCAACTCTCAGATTCAAGCTGATTCGCACAACGCTGTCACTGATTCAATCGGCTGATCGCAGCCAACAGTCTCAAGGGGCGGACGGATTCTAAGTGCACAGGAATTGACTTCGATCCCCAAGTCTTCTGTAGTCAGGTGAAGAGGGTCAGAGCAGTTCTGAAACCTCATTCAAAATAGAGTCTGGCGGCGTCCAGGGATCGAGAGCTCCCCTGCATCGGACAGGTTGGGCAAGCTGTCTCGGTTTGGCGAAAATCCAATACGTTGGCATCCAGTGATCACAGAAAAAATAACCCTGATCGAGAAGTTCTTCATCAGTCAATTCTTCACCGTGTTCGAGTAACACTTTAGCGATACGGTCTGAGATTTCAGACGGACCTCTCACCCGTCCGTCTTCTCGAACCTTGGGGATGACGTCAACAATGTCGACTGCGCCGATGATGTAACTACGGGGCAGACGACTAATCTCGGCGGCAGACTCGCCTCGCTCACGAAGAAATTCGAGTGTTGTGTCAGAAAGCTCTTCGGAAGAAAACGATGAGTGAATCAGAAGCGGTCCCCGATAAGGAGGATTCTCTTCCAGTCCGATAATCCGTTTCGCACCAGTCACGATCCAGTGTGCGTCGGGCTGTTTCACGCTGAGACATTTTACTTTCATGTATTTGCGGACCTGCTGTTTTCTTGGACGCACCACCGGTTGGGATTCGAAGTGTGACAGAGTACAAGTGTGATTCCAGGCTTCCTCTGACATTGGATAATAAAGGGCCTCTGGAAGTCTTACGAGTACATGGGCAATCTATGGTTTGGCTATCGAAAAGTTGACGCATCCGTTCTCGTATTGTCATTCCTTGTCACGGATGAATCACTCCACTGGTTTCGCTGACTCGGATTGAATGGAATCGCGATCTGTGCAGAGCAGCCAAATTTCATTGTTTGTTCTGGTGAGCAACCCCTAACGAAGATGGTACTGCGTTGCGAGAGAAAGATGAATTCCGAAGACAAAGCGCGCAGCAGATTGGGACGTTCTCAAAACGTGGGCGTCATTGAGTTCTTTCCCGAGTTTCTGGAAAAATCGATACTGGTTTCAGACCGTCTGGAACGACGCGGTGAGTTTTCGCGAGGAATTGCATCTCCCGATGGACTGCAGTAGCCTAAAGTATGGCTTGCAAAGAACGACAACGGGCATCATGACAACTCCCTACCACGCCAAATATCTCGCCTACAACTTGACTCGGCAGGCGGACCCAGGATCAGTCGATCGCTTGTCCATGGCATTATTTGACGCCTGTGTCGATCTGAATCCCCATCAGATCGAAGCAGCGATGTTTGCCTTGCGAAGTCCGCTCTCGAAGGGCGTCTTACTGGCCGATGAGGTTGGTCTCGGGAAGACCATCGAAGCTGGACTTGTTCTCTGCCAGCACTGGGCGGAACGAAAACGAAAGCTGCTCATCATCTGCCCAGCCAGCCTTCGGAAGCAATGGGCGCTGGAACTTCAAGAGAAGTTCAATCTGCCATCGATGATCCTCGACTCGAAGACCTACCGGCAGGCTGTCCGAGAGGGGAACGATACGCCCTTCGCCGGCAACAAGGTAATCATCACGTCGTTCCACTATGCCAGCCGGTTTCGTGGAGACATCCGGGCCGTTCCCTATGACCTCGTGGTCATCGACGAAGCCCACAAGCTCCGCAACGCCTACCGTCCCAGCAACAAGATGGGCCAGAACATCAAGTGGGCCATCGAAGACCGGAAGAAGTGCCTGCTAACGGCCACGCCGCTCCAAAACTCGCTGCTCGAACTCTACGGACTCTCCACGATCCTCGACGACCTGATCTTCGGCGACGTGAACTCGTTCCGCACCCAGTACACGAACGCCGGTGCTGATCTCAAAGCCCTTCGCAATCGCATCCAGACCTTCTGCAAACGGACGCTCCGAAGACAAGTCACCGAGTACATTCAGTACACCGAACGCATCCCGTTCACCGTCCGGTTTCGACCGACCGACGGCGAACAGAAGCTCTATGAAGCCGTCTCGGACTTCCTGAACCGGGAAGAGACCTACTCTGTCCCCCATCGTCAGCGTCACCTCACTGCGCTCATACTGCGCAAGTTGCTGGCCTCGTCTTCGCACGCCATTGCCAACACGCTGGACACCATGAAGTCCCGGCTAGAAGAGATGCGAGATACTCCCGAGCGGGACGAAGACGATGAGTTTATGGAGAAACTGATTGAGAACGAGGAACTCGAAAACGACTATCTTGATGAGATCCTCGAAGGGACAGCGGATCGAGAAGAGGAAGAAGGCAACGAAATCGACCTGCCCAAGCTCAAGGGGGAGATCGACGAGTTGTCCCGGTACTCGACATGGGCACGCAGCATCGGTATCGACACCAAGAGCCGGTCGCTACTCAAGGCTCTCGATCTTGGATTCGCCGAGATGGAGAAGATGGGGGCGAACCGGAAAGCTCTCGTCTTTACCGAGTCCCGCCGCACGCAGGACTACCTCAAGAACTTCCTCGAATCGAATGGCTACGGTGGCCAGATCGTCTTGTTCAACGGTACGAACTCCGATCCGGATTCTCGCCGCATTATCGCTAAATGGATTGAGAAAAATGCTGATTCCGGACGAGTCACCGGCTCTCGCCCCATCGACTGTCGCACGGCACTGATCGAGCATTTTCAGAACGACGCCACCGTCATGATTGCCACGGAAGCGGCAGCGGAAGGCGTCAACATGCAATTCTGCTCGTTGGTCGTCAACTACGACCTGCCGTGGAATCCCCAGCGAATCGAGCAGCGAATCGGTCGTTGTCACCGTTACGGCCAGAAGCACGATGTGGTCGTCATCAACTTCCTGAATGAGAGGAACGAAGCCGACCGCCGTGTTCACGAACTGCTGGCCGAGAAGTTCAATCTGTTCAATGGTGTGTTCGGTGCTTCGGACGAAGTGCTGGGACAGATCGAGTCAGGCGTCGATTTCGAGAAACGCATCCTTGCCATCTACCAGCAGTGCCGCACGCCGGAAGAGATTGACACCGCCTTCCAGCAGCTTCAACAGGAGATGGACGAGACCATTCAGTCGAAAATGGACGAGACCCGTCAGATGCTCATGGAGCATTTCGACGAGGATGTTCACGCCCGACTGAAGATGCGGCTCGACGATGCTCGTGCCAACCTCGACCGGATCGGTCGTCAATTCTGGACCCTGACCAAAGTTGTCCTGGATAACCACGCAACCTTCTGTGATGACCAGTTGACCTTCGACCTTCGCCAATCGCCTGTCAGCGAGTGTCGGCTCGGAACGTACCATCTGATCTCCAAGCAGCATCACAATGTCACCGGCGATTTACTGTACCGCTTGTCTCATCCACTCGGCGAATGGAGTGTCGCGCAAGGTAAACAAGTCGAGACGCCGACTGCGAAGGTCGTATTCGACGTGACCAACTATCCGATGAGGGTCTCCGTGGTCGAAGCACTCAAAGGAAAGTCCGGCTGGCTCACGCTCCAGTACCTCACGATTGATTCCTTCGACCGTGAGGAGTACCTCCTCTTCTCAGCGATGGACGACACCGGTAAGTCGCTCGATCAGGAGACCTGCCAGAAACTCTTCAACTGTACGGCTCACGTCGACGACGCCTGCCTTCTCCCGCCGGAACTCAATGAGCGGCTCAAGCAAGAAGCAGGGCGACACGCCGAGGCGACTATCACTCAGTCCCTCGAAGGAAACAATGCCCTGTTCAATGAAGAGCGCGAACGGTTGGAAAAATGGGCCGAGGACATGGTCGTCGCCGCTGAAAAGGAACTCTCAGACACCAAGACGCAGATCAAAGCAGTCCGGCGCCAATCACGCCTGGCAACCACACTCGACGAGCAGAACGAACTCCAGCAGAAACTCCGTGACTTGGAGAAGAAGCAGAGAAAACAACGCCAACAGATTTTCGAGATTGAAGACGAGATCGCTGGGAAGCGTGACGATCTGATCGATACCCTCCAACAGCGAATGACGCAGAAGACACACAGCAACCATCTCTTCACAATCCAGTGGGAGGTCATCTGATGAAGATCGACGCTCAATGTGATCACGAGTCAGATAATGCGAACAGGCGCAACCTGAAAGAGCACGTAGAGATTGTACCGGCGCGACGTAGGCTGCGGAAGCGACGGAACTATTGGGCGAGGATCGACCCCAAAGAACTCGTCACGTTGCCCGATTTTGAGCCGCTGAGCTACCTTCAAGAAGTCCGGCTGATCCAACGCGCACAGCAAGGGGACTTGACCGCTCGCAATGAAATCTGGGTCCGGAACGTTCGGCTGGTCCTCTCTACTGTCAATTCATTCCACGTTCCGCAAATGATCCTTCCCGATGCCATTCAGGTTGGCATCGTCGGACTCGCCCGAGCGATCGAAAAATACGAAGTCGAGCGTTACAACGCCTTTTCGACTTACGCTTGGTATTGGGTCTTTCAGGGGATCGCCCGCTTCCTCCAGGAATCCAAATTCTTTGTACGTATTCCAACCTATAAATGGAAACAGGTGCACTCCTCTCTCCACGGGCCGGACCGTGAACGCATCGAGGAATCAGATCCTGCCCAAGCACGTTTGAATCGGATCGTGCGTCCTGAGCCGCTCCACGAGATTCCCGCTCACCAGGTTCCAACATACTCGGACTCTTCTATTGGCCGCTTCGGAGAAGAGGAAGAAAGGTCTCGTCTAATTACCAGGGTGAGAAAATTGCTCAGCAAACGGGAGTACTTTGTCCTGAAGCACCGCTTCGGACTCGAAGGAGTTCCCGCGAGGACTCTGGAGCAGATTGGCGATCGGTTGGAAGTCACTCGTGAACGGGTCCGACAGATTGAATCGGCAGCGATTCGTAGGCTTCAGAGTGCACTGGTCGATCCAGCTGGACTACCGCAAACCGAATCGACACCAACCCCGGAAAATCAATCGGAAGATCTCAAACAATCGAAAAACTTCGCCCTCGACCCACTGCCTCTCGAGTTTTCAACACTACACAATCTCGACAGGGCAGACGCGCAACTAGTTTCCTTCGATGTCGACAGTGGTTCGGCACATGCGGAATTGTTGTTAATCTTCAAGCCATTCACGTTTCGGCAGGCAAACGCTGTCATCCATTATTATGGTCTGATGGGGCACCAGCCGTTGCCGATTGAAGAAGTTGCTGAACTCTTGGAATTGACCTCCAGGAAAACAAAACTTGCTCTATTGCGAGGGCGCAAACGCCTGCTGTTTACTCTCAGGAATCCGGCATACGAAAAGTTTTGGAAACTTCGCAATCTGCTTGAAAGCGATGTTCCTTCCCGAGACATTCAAGCCAGTCAGGGGAACCGACACGAAGGTTCCTGTATTGTTTCTTTTCACCAGACATGAGTACCTCCGACTCAGCACGACTTACCCACGGAATTCCTTGAATCAGCATGAACAACTTTGAAAAACTTCAGAAGCTCCTTGAGGAACTGTTCCAGTTGGATCAGGCCGATCTGGACTTCGGCATCTACCGGATCATGAACCAGAAGCGAGACGAGGTGGTCCGCTTTCTGGAGAAGGACTTGCTGCCGCAGGTCAAAGAAGCGTTCAGCCACTACCAGTCGGCAGACAAAGCCACACTTCAGAAGGAACTCGACAAGTTGGTCACTCAGATCGAGGGTGCCGGGATGAATCCCGACGAGTCGCCCAAAGTCCAAGAGATCAAGCAACAGATGGCCGACTCCAGCGTCGATGTCACGGCGCTGGAGAACGAGGTCTTCAGCCACCTGTTCAACTTCTTCCGCCGCTACTATCACGAGGGCGACTTCATCTCCCTGCGGCGGTACAAGGAAGGCGTCTACGCAATTCCTTATGAGGGCGAAGAGGTCAAGCTGCACTGGGCCAACCACGACCAGTATTACGTCAAGAGCAGCGAATACTTTCGTGACTACATCTTCACCATGCCCTCGGGTAAGCGGGTGCGTGTGCATCTGGTCGCCGCCTCGTCGGAGCAGGACAACAAAAAAGAGCAGACAGGTAAGGAACGTCGTTTCGTCATCTGCGAAGAAGACCCGATCTACGAAGAGAACGGCGAACTCTACATCCGGTTCGAGTACAAGTCCGACAACGGCAAGAAGAAACAGGATGCTCTGAATCAGGAGGCCATCGAGCGAGTCCTCAAGTCCGAAGGCTTCGAGGAGTGGACTCAGGAGTTGTCCAAGCCTGCCCCCACGAAGGCGAACCCCAAGCGGACGGTGCTGGAGAAGCATCTCACGCAGTACACGGCTCGGAACACGTTCGACTACTTCATCCACAAGGACTTGGGCGGCTTCCTGCGCAGGGAACTCGACTTCTACATCAAGAACGAGGTGATGCACCTCGACGACATCGAACACGACACCGTGCCCCGAGTCGAGCAGTACCTCAGCAAGATCAAGGTGATCCGCAAGATCGCCCACAAGATCATCCAGTTCCTCGAACAACTGGAGAACTTCCAGAAGAAGCTGTGGCTCAAGAAGAAGTTCGTGGTCGAGACGAACTACTGCATTACGCTCGACCGGGTGCCCGAGGAGCTTTACCCGGAGATCGCCGCCAACGATGCCCAGAGGGAAGAATGGGTGCGGCTGTTCGCTATCGACAAGATCGAAAAAGACCTCAACCAGCCGGGGTTTTCTGAGCCACTACAAACGAGCTTTCTCAAAGCACATCCACACCTTTCGATAGACACGCAACATTTCTCAGCGAGCTTTTACCACGACTTGCTTCGTAACATTGACGACATGCAATGTATAAACGGGGCATTGATACACTCCGAGAATTTCCATGCTTTGATTCAGATGCGTCAGCGCTACCACTCGCAGGTACAGTTCATATATATCGACCCGCCATACAACACGGGCGATGACAGCTTTCTGTACAAAGATAATTACCAACACTCAAGCTGGATTTCGCTCCTGCGAGACCGGCTTGAACTCTCCCGCAAATTGCTCGCTGACAATGGCAGCATTGCTATCAGCATCGATCACGAAGAACTTGGCACACTGCGAACACTTTTGGATGAGGTATTCGGTCGAGATAACCTTATTTCCGTCATCACAATCAAGCGTGGAAGCGTCACAGGGCACAAGGCAATCAATCCGGGCGTCGTAAACATTTCGGAGTATGTGTTGTTTTTTGCAAAGAATCGCTCTGCGTGGATCGGAAACAACGTGTACTCGGAACGGGATCGAGACCCCCGGTATGGAATGTTCATTCAGAATGTTGACGAAGAACAAGCCAAATGGACCTTCTGTCCTCTCCTGGAAGAAGTGGCAAGATTCCACGGGGTGAAGAGAGACAAACTGAAAGACAAGTTTGGGGACGATCTTGAAAGTGTGGTTGTTCAGTTTGTTGGAGAGCATGGTGAGAGCGTCGTCAGGCTCGCCGATGTCAACATTTCTGGTGTGGGGCAGGATTTCCAAGAAGCAGTGAAAGCGTCACGGTCTCAGCCTGACGAAGTGGTTCTTCATTGCCGTGAAGAGTTTCCCGATGTTTACTTACTGAATGGTCAAAGAGTCTTGTTCTACAAGAACAAACTTAAGCAGATTGGAGACCGGAGAGTTACTGTCGAGAAGGCATCGGACATCTGGGTAGATGTGCTGCCCAATGATTTACACAACGAAGGGGGAGTGAGTCTAAAAAAAGGAAAGAAGCCAGAAGCGCTCGTTGGCCGTCTGATCGAAATGGCAACCGATGAGGATGATGTTGTATTAGATTTCTTCTGTGGTTCTGGCACGGCGGCGGCAGTCGCTCAGAAGATGCGGCGGAGGTGGTTGGCGGTTGATTGTGCGGACTACTTTTCGGACAAGACTGTTGGCCGATTGAAGCACGTCCTTTTCGGCGAGCAGCGTGGAGTCAGCAAAGCATTCGCATGGAAGGGAGGAGGGGCGATTTCTGTCCTTCGGATGGAATCATACGACGATGCGCTAAATAGCCTTGAAATGAGCCGAACCAATCAGCAGTCATCACTGCTTGAAGAGGACGATGATCTCCGTGAACAGTACATCCTCTCGTACATGCTCGACGTGGAGAGTCGTGGCAGCCAGTCACTCCTGAATGTCGAGTCCTTCCGCAACCCGGACGAGTACAAACTCCGAGTCGAACGCAACGGCGAGACCCAACTGGTCAACGTCGATCTGGTCGAAACCTTCAACTGGCTCTTGGGCCTGAGCGTCAAGCATATCGACGTGATCCGGGGCGTGCGTGTCGTCGAAGGCACGAACCCGGAAGGCGACCGGGCACTTGTTCTGTGGCGCAACCTCGACGAGATCGACAACGATGCCCTCGACGAGTGGTTCAAGAAACAGGATTACAACACCAAGGATCAGGAGTACGACCTGATTTACGCCAACGGCGATAATAACCTCGAAAACCTCCGACGTGGCGACCAGACATGGAAAGTCCGCCTCATCGAAGAAGAGTTCGGACGCCTCATGTTTGACGTCTCTGACATCTAGTTTTCGGTTTGCAGTGTTCAGTTTTCAGTGAGACCATTCATGCAAATGCTCAAACAAATACGCCTCAAGGGCTGGAAGTCAATTAAGGATCAAACCATTGATTTGACGCCGCTCACGGTTGTCATTGGAGCGAACGGGGCCGGGAAGTCAAACTTGCTGTCACTCTTCAGGATGCTGAACGCTATGTTCGCCAACACTCCGGGATTTCGGAACTATGTTGGCTTGAATGGGTTTTCCGACAGCCTGCTGCATTACGGGACAAAGCAGACACCGATTGCTGAAATGGAACTCACATTCCAAACCGATACAGGCGATACCGTCTATTTCGTTCGTTGGGCAGCAGCGTCAGGTGGCACACTGATCTTCACCGACGAACGTGTGACGTTTCACCGAACCGGCGGCACGACACCCGTGGTTGTTGAACTTGGCGCTGGTCACTCGGAATCGAACCTGATGAAAACGGCAGACGATGGCAACCAGACTGCCAGAGTGTGCCTGCATCTGCTTCGTTCGTGTCGCTTGTTTCACTTTCATGACACCTCTGAAAATAGTGGTGCCCGACAACCGTGTTACATCGAAGCGAATCGATTCCTGCAACCCGAAGCAGGTAATCTGGCGGCGATGCTGTATCTGTTCCGAGAGAAGCAACCAACGGCGTTTCGCAGGATCACCGGTACAGTGCGACAAATGGTGCCCGACTTTGATGGTTTTGTGCTTGAACCCAGCAAGCTGAATGAGAAGCAGATTCTGCTGAATTGGACTCACAAAGGAAGAGACTATGAGTTTGGCCCACATCAACTTTCCGATGGTTCACTGAGATTCATTGCGTTGGCAACTTTGCTCCTGCAACCAAGTGACAACCTTCCGCTGCTGATTGCACTGGATGAACCTGAACTCGGTTTGCATCCATCAGCGCTTGAGGTGCTGTCGGGGATGGCACAGGCGGCGAGCGTGAACTCGCAATTGTTGTTTGCAACACAATCGTCAATCTTGCTGGACCATTTTGAGCCGGAGAACGTCGTGGTCGTTAATTGTTCCGATGGGGTTTCTGAATTCAAGCGGTTGAACGCTGCTGATCTTGAAGCATGGCGTGCAGACTACACGCTTGGTGAAATCTGGGAGAAGAATGTCATTGGTGGAGGCCCGTACTAATGAAGCGACTCTACATGACAGTGGAAGGGCAGACAGAGGCAGCGTTCGCAACAAGCGTGCTGATTCCACACTTGGCAAATTTTAACGTGTTTCTCACTCATCCACGATTCACTGGACTGCATCGAAGGCGACGTGGCAGGATTCCCCAAGGTGGATTGCTGCACACCTTTGGGCACGCTTTTGCAGACATGCGAACGTGGCTCAAGGAAGATCAGTCACCTGAAGCACGATTCACCATGATGGTGGACTTATATTCGCTGCCGAACGATTTCCCCGGTTACGACGAAGCAATGGCAAAGTTCACTGGCGGCGAACAGGCAGAAGCACTTGAGCTATCCTTGGCGGACGAAATTGGTGACGATCGTTTTATTCCTTATCTTCAAGTCCATGAATACGAGGCGCTGGTACTTGTCGATCCTCCCCGTATTACGACTCTGTACGATGTTCCCAGTGCAGAGTTGCAGGCGTTGTGTCAGGAATGCGATGCCTTCAACACACCAGAAGACATCAATCACGGCCAGCACTCGCACCCGAAGTACCGTATCGGCCAGCATGTTCCGGGATACGACGAGAATGTTGCTGGCCCGCTGCTCGCCGAAGATATCGGATTGCCAACACTCAGAGAAAAGTGCCAGCACTTCGGGAATTGGCTCACTCGCTTGGAACAACTGGATGCAGGGGGCTTGTGATGGCCAAGAAACGAGCCAAGAAAAACGAAACACCACCGCTGCGATTCGACGAGAAACTCGTCCTGAATCAGTGGATGCTGTCTCTGTTCGATGTCAGCGACTTCGACACGCTCGCCGAGCGATTGAAGCCTCTCCATCTTGAGGGATTGGACGAGAATAACGTCCACACGTTCCACAAAGAGTTGAAGCTGCTTTGGGACTACGAAGAGTTTCCCGGCGACACGCTACTCGGCTACGACCAGAACATCGTCAAGCACACGCTGACGCTCAGCGAGAATCGAGCCGATCCGCTGAAGTGGAAGTATTTCCAATATCTGTCGCTGCTATTCACCGAAGTCTATCTCGATCGTTTCTTCCGTGACCCTGACAAGCTGCTGGCCGACCTGAATCAACATGTCGCCAAGTTCAATGAGGGCGGTGTTCATGGAAAAGTGGCCACAAAGGAACAGCTACCAGCTTACGAAGCAAATGACTTGCGAAAGTTGGCATTCTGGAATGCCACCGGCAGCGGCAAGACGCTGCTGATGCACGTCAACATCCTTCAGTACCAGCATTACCTGAAACTGCACGACAAAGAGAAGGGACTCAACCGGATCATCCTGCTGACGCCCAACGAGGGCTTGTCAAAACAACACCTCGAAGAGTTCCACGCCTCGGGCATGGACGCCGACCTGTTCTCGAAAGAGTCTCGGTCGTTGTTCTCGGGCCGGTCGGTCGAGATCATCGAAGTCACCAAGCTCAAAGAAGAGATGGGCCAGAAGACGGTCGCCATCGACGCCTTCGAGGGGAACAACCTTGTGCTGGTCGATGAAGGACATCGTGGTGCCAGTGCGAGCGTCGAAGGGGCATGGATGAGCGCCCGCAACCGGCTCTGCGAGAACGGTTTCTCCTTCGAGTATTCCGCCACGTTCGGGCAGGCGATGAAGGGGAAGAAGGGACTCGAACCGATCTACGCCAAGAACATCCTGTTCGACTACTCGTACAAGTATTTCTACCGGGACGGATTCGGGAAGGACTACCGCATCCTGAACCTCGCCGACGACTCCGACGAGGAACGCCGCAACCTGTACCTGACGGCCTGCCTCGTTGCCTTCTACCAGCAGCAAAAGCTCTACGCCGACAACCCGAACACGTTCCGCCCCTTCTTGCTGGAGAAACCGCTGTGGGTTTTCGTCGGCGGTAGCGTGAATGCCGTGCGATCAGAGAACAAGCGCAAGGTGTCTGATGTGGTGGATATCCTGCTGACGCTGGCCGAGTTCGTGAAGGAAAAGCGAGATTCGATCACCCTGCTGGAGCGATTGCTGAGCGGCAGGCCCGGTCTACTTGACCAGCGTGGCAACGAAATCTTCGCCACCGCTTTTCCACACCTGATCTCTTCTGGAATGTCCGCTGAGGAGATTTACAACGACATCCTGAAGGTGTTGTTCAACTCGTCCACGCAAGCTGCCCTGCATGTCGAGAATCTGAAAGGCACGGACGGTGAAATCGCCCTACGACTCGGTGAGAACGAACCCTTCGGCCTCATCAACGTCGGTGATGCCTCTAACTTGTGCAAACTCTGCGACGAGCATGACCTGTTGAACGTGGACGAGAAGGAGTTCTCAGGTTCGCTCTTCCGAGGTCTCAATGAAGACGACTCGACGGTCAACGTGCTGATCGGATCGAAGAAGTTCACTGAAGGGTGGAACAGTTGGCGAGTCAGCACGATGGGCCTCATGAACATTGGTCGCACCGAAGGCTCAGAGATCATCCAGTTGTTCGGTCGTGGTGTGCGTCTCAAAGGCCACGGCATGACCTTGAAACGCAGTAGCCAACTTGAAGGTGTCAGTCGGCCTGATCGTATTCATCTGCTGGAAACGCTGAACATCTTTGGTATCCGGGCCGACTACATGCGGCAGTTCAAGGAGTACCTCGAAGAAGAAGGTCTTCCCGGCAATGAAGAGCGGATCGAGTTCATCCTGCCGGTCGTCAAGAACCTCAATGGGAAGAAGCTCACCAGCGTCCGCATCGAGGAAGGCAAAGACTTCAAGCTGCACGGCCCGAAGCCGACACTCGCTGAACCACCAGACCGACTTCTGCGTCATCCGATTTCACTGAACTGGTATCCCAAGATTCAGGCTCAGCAGAGCAAAGGCGTAGCCAAGACCGAAGACTCGGCGGTGAAGCACGAAGGTAAGCTGGAGAAGCATCATCTCGCCTTCATGGACATCGACGCTATCTGGTTTGAGCTACAGCACTTCAAGAACGAGCGGTCGTGGTACAACCTGAACCTGAACCGGGATAGCATCATTCCACTTCTGCTTGACGCCCGGTGGTACAAGCTCTTCATCCCGCCCGAGGAATTGGAGTTCACGCAGTTCGACCGGGTACGACGCTGGCAGGAGATCGCCGTCGCCCTGCTCAAGAAATACGCCGACCGCTACTACAAAAACAAGAAACAGGAGTGGGAGTCGGACTTCTACGAATACCACACTCTGACCGAGGACGACCCTAACCTTCAGGTTGAATACCGGCTGCTGATTGACGAATCGCAGGATCAGATCGTCGATCAACTCAAGGGTATTCAGAGCGATCTCGATGCCGGGGTGCTAAAGGACTGGCCGTTCGGATCGTGCATGGCGTATTCGTTCGGCCAACATCTCTACCAGCCGCTCCTGCACGTCAAGAGCGACTTCGTGGATGTCAGTCCGGTCTCACTCAACGAGGGCGAAAAGGAGTTCGTCACCGATCTTCGCAATTTCTATGACGACAACAACTCGTTCTTCGATGACCGGGAACTCTACCTGCTCCGCAACATGAGCCGTGGCCGAGGCATCGGCTTCTTCGAGGCCGGGAACTTCTACCCGGACTTCCTTCTCTGGCTGCTCGTGGACGGTAAGCAATACGTCACGTTCGTTGATCCCAAGGGCATCCGAAATCTTGAAGGCCCGGACGATCCCAAGATTCGCTTCTATCGGACGATCAAGGAACTGGAGGATCGTCTCGGCGATCCCAACGTGATCCTGAACTCGTTCATCATCTCAAATACACCTTTTCAGCAAGTCCGCTGGTGGACGGATGACCTGACGAAAGAGCAGTTCACGAATTCCCACGTTCTATTCCAGAAGGAAGACAAGAAAACGTACATCGAGCGCCTGCTGACAAAAGCGGCAAGCGCACGGCAAGTGGACCTAAGCGCAAACTTGAGTTGAGGTCCATTTGCCGAGAATTGGGGCGACAAAATGGATGACCGGAAAATTATCAACTTTCAGAACAAACTCAGAACATCGAAGATTGGGTACTGGTACCAACCTGTCTATCACATCGTCTTCGCTCGAGCTGAATATCGTTGCGAGTATTGTCACTTCGATTTGTTGAGCAGTCTGAGTGCCTACCATGGTTTCTGGAATTTTGACCATATCCTACCCCGGAGTCGATACACGAAAATCGGCGGACCGCAGAAATACGGATATATGCAGACGGGGACCAACTATGCGAATTTCGCCTTGGCTTGTGTGTCTTGCAATGGCTTGAAATCGGACTTTGATCCTGGCGTTGGAATTGTCTCTAAAGATTCGCTGGATCTAGATCTAGAGACTCGAAAAATACTCATCGAGCGATCACGGAATTGGCTGAACGATCGAAGAAAAGTGTTGCTGCAGGACTTTCAGGGTGTACAGAGATTGGCTGCGGAAGTCTTCGGAAATGAACGCTTTTCAGACTCTTGATGGAATCACTACCAGTCAGATTGGACGCTCACTCATCTTTTCAAATGCTCACGCGAGCCAGTCTGCCCAAGCTTCATACAACATCACCATTGCCAGGGTATCAAGCTCACAATAACGGAGGAGTCCGCTTTGGAGGGCAGTTCGTTCCCTCGGGTCCATATCTTCAAATTGCATTCGTGCGTATGCAATCATGGCGGCACCACCATCATCCAGCTTTCCTGAAGGATTGAGTCGGTGAAACTCTTCGTTTGGAATGTCGTCAAACAAGTTTGGGAGCTGCTGGTAAGGGTCGATGACTTTTGAATCACTGAATTGGATCCAGACCATGTCCCGAAAGTTTTTACTGGGGATTCCGTTGGATGCGCCGTACACGGGCTGCGAGTATTTGGCTTTGAGGAATGGTGAAGCATTCAGAGTGGCAGGCAACACAGCCTTAAGCGAATTAGACCCATTGGTTTCGGGAGCGTAGTAGTACCGCTTAACCAGTTCCAGAAGATCGACCATCGACCGATGACCGTTCGGATTTTCGGAAGTTCCCTCGGGGCCACGAGAAATAGATTGAATGAAATCCAGCAACTCAACTTTGTCATCAGGCGGACGATTATCACGATTGAGTTGGCGGGCGATTTCAGCGAGACAGGTCGTTTCGTGATGGGAATAGCAGAAGATCGATCCATCATCGTTCTCGAGGTCGCTCTTGAGTGCCCGGACAAATTCGTAGTTCGGAAACTTGCCCGGCTCGACACTCAAGAACTCTCCAACGTGTTTGACGTTCCGATCCTGCGAAATGATGTGATGAGAGAATTGAAAAGCGAGCAGGGCGTAAGGGCGATGTCCCCGGTGAAACGGAATTGCGACCCGAGACGTTTCGAAATCAATCATGTGTAACGGAAAGGTCCAATGTTCCATTTCACGCCGCAGCCCATCATGGTCTATCCAGATTGAGGTGTCCCGAGCCTGTGCTTTCTTGACCTGAAGCCACTGACGTTCAGTCGTTGACAGACCTGGTGCTGTACTTGGAGTTGGATTGATATCATCTTCCGAAAGATCGGAGAGTGATAACTGTCCCGTCTCGATCAGACGATCTTTTCCACGAAAGTTCCACAGAGAGAGAACAGTCGGAGAATTATTAGCTTGATCCGATGCATCTTGGCTGAGTCGCCAGCACTCATGAAATCCACTGAGTAAGCCATTCGTGCGTTCGTCGGCTGTGGCTACGAATTCACAGTTGCTGCACCGACTTCCGATCGGCGTCTCGGTCCGAATATCGTTTCTGTATTGATAGGCGAGCCAGTCAATGCGCTCTTGAAACGTGTTCGGTCCGACGGATTCTCCCAGAGACTCTTGGTAGATCAGTTCGCACAATTCGTCGACGGAAATCTGAAACAACAGTCGGTGATTGCGTTCTCTCTCAGTGAGCGGTTTTCCGAGGACCACTCGCATTCGACCGCTACTGTCACGGGTGATCTGGAATTTTTGGTTCAAACCATCGGAGGGGCACGTTGCAGCTTTGTCGACGACCATGAGAGACGTACGTATTGTGAAATCTGGGAACGCTCTCGCTAAGACCTCTTTTTGAAAGGCGACGTCCCAAAGGTACGGTTTCCATTGTGCAAGTATCTGACCTCGACGACCTACGATACCGTCTTCGTTTCTAGAATCGTGCGACTTGGATTTGACCTCAATAACGTGAAGTTCGTCATCGGTCCGCACCAGGATATCGACTCGGGCAAACAGTGTCTCTGAGCGAACAGCTGCTTCGAAGATCGTGACGTCCCCAGACATCAGGAGTTGATTCGTTTCTAACAGTGCCCGTTCATGATCAAGAGTTTCGACAGTCACTCCTTCTGGAAAGTACTGCTTTGCCAGTTCACCGACTTGAAAACCCCCTTCAGCCAGCGCCTCGAGAAATGAGTCGTCCAGACTTGAGCAGGAGTAAATGCTGTCCTTGCCGTGAAAAAAGAGCTTCGTCGGACACTGCATCCCGAGTCGGAATTTCGATTTCGTGAGGTACCGCGGTTTGGTCTGCATCCGCCCAACACCCGAAAAGACTGCTGATTGTATTACACGATTTTGATGCATTCAGCCTAGAGAAACGGTCAGCTTTTCACCATTCAACGAGATCGATAGCGGAGTCGGTCCACGTCCGTGCACCACTTAGTTGAGAATCGCATCCGAAGTACGACTGGAAGACATCAAATGGGCAAGAATGAACAATCTGTAGAGCCGTTAGGAGGGGACTTCCAATGCTCGACTGAAGCCAAGCAAGACCATTTCGATCCCATTCGAATGTGCTGGAGTTGGATGCTTGCAAAATTTTTCTGAAATATTTTCGAGTCACGACTTCCGAGCACCCTCGACGGGAACCCTCAGCAGAGCTGGCCGACCAAAGATCAGAAGTCGATCGATGTCAATTCATTTGAGACCGTCGACAACAAGTCACTGAATTGCCACAACAGGTTGGTGTCTAGTGCTTTGTGACATGTCGATCGTCGAGTTGGGCTGGTCAGCTGGCGTGCCACATTTTCAAGAACGATAGCTCCCCTTCCCAGGGGGGTTAAGTTAGGTCAAGAATTAGGTCAAGTCAGGTTCATAAGTCCTTTGCTGTAAAGGGTTTATGTTTTGTTTTTGGGTTGACAATTCTTGAGCCTCGGGCATGATGAGAGGCGTCTCGAGTTTGATGTTTCGACATTGGTTTGAGGCACTCGTGAACGTCACTAACGCCAATTCGTTCTGAAAGGTAAGGTCAAATGGTTTCACTGAAATCTGCGAACTGTGACATCGCTCTCATTGACGGTCCAAATATCGATGGTGTCCTTGGCCAGATTCTCCAGCGGCAACCTATTTCGGAGGATCGCCCGCAATGGGACGTCGTCCGTGAGTGCCTCCAGCGGATCTTGGGAATTCAAGTCCCTCCGATGTTCGTGATTGATGGAACACACTCCAATGAGAGAGCGTACAAGTTCTATCGTTTTCTCCGCTCTGCACAATTCCGCCTGGAGAGGCGTTATCCGGATTTATTGTTGGGGCACAACTCCGATCCGGTTGATGATTTCATCCTGGGCGAACTCGATCGTGTCTGTGACTTGGCCCGAGAAGGATCGCGACCGAGAGTGGTCGTCGTCTCCCACGACCACGTCTACGCACCAATTCTGCAAACGATTTTGAAATTCGACGGAAAAGTGTCGATTGTCGGCTTCCACGAAGAACTGTCGCCAGCGCTACTCAATCTCAGATCGTATGGAGCCGAACTATACGACTTGGAGAAAGACTTTCGAGCTTTCCTTAAACCTCTTCCACGCTGGTATCGCGGAGGCTCCCGACGGTGGTAGACGATTGTGCCCCCCCTTCCTCCGACCTGCTTGTAGGTCGGAGGAAGCTTCAGCCGGTTGATTAGATGACTTCAACCGTTAAAAGCGAATCTCATACTTCTACCCAAAAGAGAGAGCCATGAGAGCAGTCATCATCTCGACCATGTCTTGTGACTCGGCCTTCGCAACTGTGGCATCAGGCGAAGTTGAGAAGTGTCGGTGACTTTGACGAAGCTTTCCGCTCCCCTACTAAGCATCAGAACGTGATGCATGTTAGAAAACCCAACTCTTTGCAAGGGCAAAAATCATGAAATATCGATCGCCATATTTGTTCTTCTTCACACTCACACTTCTCGGCAACACAGTACAGGCTGACTTCCTTGTGGACCCGATGAGATGGCAGGTGCGTGATGGTGGCAACGGTCATTACTACGGGCTCTACTTCAGCGAAGACATCACATGGACAGAAGCAGATGCTCTCGCTTCACAATTGCGCTACCGCGGATCTCACGGGCATTTAGTCTCAATCACCAGTGCTGCAGAAAATGCATTCGTCGAGACGACGTTTGGAAGTCTGATTGGAGATCCGAACGCTCCCGGAGGGCTATTTCCGTTTGTCGACGGCATTCGTGCTTGGATTGGTCTGACAGACGTGCTTTCCGAAGGAGATTTTCAGTGGACGACTGGTGAGCCGGCTCCTTTTAGTGATTGGGCAGGGCCGGAGCCAAATAATCTTGGTAACGAAGACTTTGTGCACGTTTGGCGGCGAGATTTTGGTTCGGGGCCGAATTGGAGTTGGAATGACTCCGGGGACGTTTCGGGGCCAGTCGACGGATTTATCGTCGAGTTTGACAAGCCCCCCGGGTTTCCTCGACCGAACTCAGATGTGCATCAGAGTCCGGAACCGTCATCAGGATTGCTGTGCCTACTCTCCGGGTTGGTCTTCACTTCTTATCGAAGAGTCGCCACACGCTCTAAGCGATAATGCCTTCCGACAGCACCGGCGACTGAAACTCATCGAGAAAAGCCAGCTGTTTCGTGTTTCCGACTTCTTGAGGACCTCCGGTCTCAAGGTAAGCAGTCTGAGATGTTGCTTTGGATGATTTGGAGGAGGGGTTAGGTTGATCTGGACTCAATCTCTTGTTTGTATTCTCGGCAGGTTTCAAAACTAAGCGTGCTTTTGAGCCTTTGAACAGCACCGCCGAGATCATGAGGGTCGAGTTTTATGTCGATAGTGGGCTTGCTTTGACCGGGAAACGAAAGGTTGTAGATCCAGATACCCTCCGGGGAGATAACTGCGTAACGTGGACATCGCAGATGTCCGGCATAGGATTCTGCCTGTTGTTGTGCAGAGTCGAGTTCCCTCTTGTTGCGAATCTTGCGTTTCGCTTCGATGACGAAGATTGCATCAGTTGTGAGATCACTCTTGTATCCCACGAAATCCGCTCGAACTTTCTGGGGCCGACCGGAACCGACTTTGATTTGCATCGGAACCTGCTGCACGAGCGTTTTCCCAGATGTCCAACCAAGCTGTGACATGATCGGAATGATCAACTTTTCTTCGACCTCTGCTTCCGACCAGACATCTTCTGACGTCTTGATCTGACGAATGCTGGTTGCTGCCGCACCAAGTCGCTCTAATCGTTCGCCTGCCGCTGGATCCTTTGCTGCGACCATCTGTTTGATCCTGTCCCAGTACTCCTGAGGTACTTCGTGATTGAGCAGACCTTGGAAGTTCGACCGAACCAATCGCCAGTCTTTCATGACCGAATCCGACTTCAATTCGCGAATTTTGATCCACGGCAGAGCGAGTTTCTCACCGATCTCCGCTCGAATCCCATTCCAGCCTCCAAATGGATCACGGTGTGCGTCTTCAAGAACTCTGTAAACTCCAACGAGCGCTGATCGCGGGCTCACGCAATACATCATCGCGAGGTCACCGACTTTGGCTTGTCGGTTGATTGCCCAGGTACCCACAGAATCCTCACCGTGCTGGTCGATCTCCTGAAATGAGTTGACTCTAGGGTCAGTTGCAATGATCCAGACACGTCGCGATTGTTCAAGAACCTGCTTAGTTTGTATGCCAGCAAGCCTGATTCCGAGGTCATAGACAATTGCCCAAATCTGCCAGGGTTCAAAGGAACGCTCATCGCTCCATTTGAGAATAGAGTGATTGAGGCAGTGGTACGCTTCGTGGCTCGTTGGGTCTCCAGGAATGTCGAGATTGATTTTGAGCAAGTCTAAAATTCTTCACAACTTGAGGTAGGAAATCTCAGGATCGACGGGGAAAAACCTCTCGGGGTAGAGTGCGTGCAGCATCCGAGATGCAACCGGTACGCCATAAAACTGGACAAGAATTTCCACACACTCATCGGATCGGAAGTTCGGTTGCAGCAGTGTCATGAAACACTCGTCCACGACAGCCTTGTTCTCAAGAGTGCTGTGATCCCACTTCTCAAGGAGCGGCTTCGAGACGTAGTCACTGAATCTCCAATCGTTGACTGTGTTTCGAAACTCGCGGTCCAGCCATACTTCGTCTGAAGACTTGCCGTTTTTCATTTTCGGATTGATTGAATCTTGGTCTTCAGACGCATTCACTTCGCTCACAATTTGCGGAGAGCGATCAGTGTCTGTGTCCACGTTGTCAGGATCGACTCGTCCAAATAGCTGAAGGTAGCGCCGGTGAACCGACTCTCGGTCTGCTTCAAAGTAAATGGCAGTGATTGCATCAATGTCCAATGTTTCTCCCTTGCATAAGATGAATGCGGAGGTCGCATCCTAAACTCTCGTGAACACAGTCTTCCACTCAGTTCTTTATTAGAGGACTCTGGAGATGATCGGAGTTACGAAGCAACTTGTGATCGCGATGAGTCCGGTTGGACATTCTGAGGACTATTTGGCGTTCCAGATAAACCCATGAAAGAATATTAGTTTATCAGGCGACGCATTGAGCATTCAAAATCTCGGCTCAGGATGTGATATCTTCAACCTCGGCAAATGCCAGAAGTAGCTTGGTTCAATCAATGGTGACTTCAAGCTGCGCTCTACCATCAGGAACCAGCAGCTCGAGGATCGACTTGAATGAAGCGTGACAAACCGCAAGTGGTATCTCGTAGAGCCAGTATCTCGAGCCAAGTTTTCGGCGCTCCATGGTCGAGTTGAGAAGTCCATCCGGCGTACTTGGTAAGCCAGCCAAAGCGGATCAGGCTTGTAACACATTGTACCGAGGAGTCTTGGATGTCGTCCTGCCAATCTTACAGTCAGTGCATGGACATCCACGTAATGGAGCTTCTTCCTATCGCGATGGATTCTGTGAAAGTCGCCCTAATAACCTGTCACGAGGAATGGAAGTCCTTCTGTCTCGGAGTTTCACTGTTTCCAAGAAGTCGGGAGATACAACATCAGGGTAGAATTCAATTCACTGGAACTTCGATGTCAGATGAAATTTGATCACACTTAGCACTGTGGGGGAGAGAGCAACTCTTTCGACGGAGAGAAAGTTTGAATTGACGAGTGAGACTTTCTTCGTCACTCGTGCAGACGTGCTCCGAAAGGTGTATCGAATGGTAGAACGTCCTGCAGGAACCTGTGCAGGTAGGTCCGTTTCAGAGAGAGGACGCCCATCTTCTGACTGACGAGTTTGAAGCTATTGGGCAACTTTGTGAGCCTCGAAATTTTCAGAAAAATTCCACGTAGGGTACCTA
The DNA here is from genome assembly GCF_040717535.1 of Thalassoglobus sp. JC818. NCBI lineage: Bacteria > Pseudomonadati > Planctomycetota > Planctomycetia > Planctomycetales > Planctomycetaceae > Thalassoglobus > Thalassoglobus sp. JC818. The sequence goes on along the minus strand of NZ_JBFEFI010000016.1, from coordinate 23,881 downwards.
CATTATTCAAACGAGATCGAGAAAGGGGGGCACTCCCCCTCCCCCGGGGGCGGCATCGAAGGTGTGCATTGCGAGTTTGCTTCGAAATCACAAGAAATGAGCATCGTGGAGTTTCCAGAGGGAGGAACGAACGTTCGATGATTTGGACTGACTGAAGGGCAGTAGGAACTCATCAACGATTGGTGGCTGGGGCGCGGCCGTCCAGGTGTGTCAACTTAAGCCGACGGGTTGTTTGCCGATGAGGTGCTGATCGACGTCAGTGCCAAAATTGATGAGCGAATCCTTTCGAGCACTATCGGTCAGGGATTTCTGTCCGCTGAAAGACTTTCGTTTGTCTACCATGAGAAGGACTGCCAGCGATTCTTTCACTCTCTGGTGGGAGTCCTTCTGCTAAAATTCTTCATCGAGAGGCAGACAATTCACATTCGGCATCTCCAAAGTGCCATGTAGTGAAAAAATGAAAATCCAGCCGAACTCGAAGCGGAATGACAACCAAGAGTCACTGTGTCGCGGTGCAATCCGAAAAATTTTCTGACAAGACGATGAGGCTGGTCAATGCTCCACAAACTGGGAGTTTGAGATCTGATGAACGCGTCGCAGGTGAGTTGGTCGAGATGCGATAGAAAACCACCCTATTCGGGTTCACATGCGGACAATGGAATACATCGCAAAAGCATCGAGCTGAACACCCGCAAAACAGGGCGGAGACGACAAATTAATGGCAGAGGTGCAGGATGTTATTTCCGTATCGAACGTCTCTTTGTCGGAAGCTATCTCTTCCACGGATTGGTAACGCGCACCGACCAGAGATCCATCAACTTCGAAGGGTTCGTCTGATTGGCTTCGAGAGTTGGTGTCTCATTTACATGTCGATGAGACCGATGCGGGCAGTTGATCCGACCGGAGAAGGCGGTTTTCAAGGGTTTCAGGAGATGGCAAGAACAATACGAACCACCGAATGTTGCGGATGAAGGTTTTGATCGAGGATACCTGGTGTCCGTCCACAGTCGATTCTGTTTCGGACACTTGGTGAATCGAGGATCCAGAAGAGGTATATGGGCGGTCTCTCAGCGGACAAATACTGAGGTCCAATTGGGTTTCGGACAATCGCAAGGACGACTGTCTTTGCCTTTGGTGAAGACCGAAATTAGCTTAGCCATGGTCAAACAGAGTCGACGGAGTTCACAATTTTCGAACGAGTTTCCGGTGAGAGTGCTTCCCAAGCATCGACAATCCTCCTGAGTTCAGGAAACTTGCACAACAAACTTTCAATAGCACCAATGGCAGCATCACTCTTTCTAGAAGGATCAGTAGCCGAGTCCGAAGTGCTTTCACGGCGGTCGTTCGCGCAAAGCAATTCGAGTCCCCTATCCTCTACTATCAAGGCACCTTGTGGTTTTCGCACGGTGCCTTTTTTCTCGGGGTTGCGGCAGATTCCGCGTTTTGCGATCGCTTGTTGATTACGGTTCGATCGTACGGGGATTTTGGGTGGTCTTGAGCTAATGAAGCGGGGGTTAATGGATTGCTTGCTCTGAGGGGCTTTGGGAGTGGCTGTGGATTGGTTGCGAAAAAAGATCAAAGAAGCTGTTTTTTGGGCTTGTCGAAAACAGACAGGTCTGTACATTGTTGTCATGAGCAATACGCGAGCGAAAAAATCTGACGCACGACAGCGGATCGTGGAGACCGCCGAGCGACTCTTCTATGCCGAGGGGGTTCGTGCGGTGGGCATTGATCGGATCATCGCTGAGGCGAGCGTTGCAAAAATGACGCTCTACAACCATTTTGCCTCCAAAGACGATTTGATCCTTGCCGTCCTGAAGTACCGAGAAACTCAATTCGACGCGACGTTCGAAAAGTCGATCGAGCGTCATCACCGGAAGGGGATGGATAAGCTGGAAGCGTTCTTCGCTGCCCTCAAGGACTGGTTCAAGAGTTCGGGGTTTCGAGGTTGTTCATTCATTAACGCACGCATTGAACTGGCAGATGCCAGTCATCCAGCTTCAGAGTTCTCGGCTGAGCACAAAGAGAGGTTTCATGAAATGTTGAAAGAAATTGTCATCGAGACCGCCGGAACGCAAGTGGCTGCAACGGTGACGCCGGCCATCTGTTTGATGGTGGAGGGAGCTATCGTTACAGCAGTGATGGAACAATCACCGAAGTCGGCTGACGTGGCGAAGACAGCTGCGTTCGCGTTAGTCGCTGATGTGACGAACTAGGCGTAAGGCCTAAGTCCTTTTATTTCGCCGGAACTGGACAGACCGTTCTGTTCACAATTCTTCTACTCTTACTCGAGGAGACTGTTTATGTCTGATACTCAACAAAGCGACATGTCGTCTACGATTGTCTATGGGAGCACTCGCAGACCTGACGCTGCTCTGCCGAGGCCGGGCGTCAAGCTTCGCAAGGGACATGTTGGAATCGTCGTCACCGATCCACAGAATGACTTTCTGAGCCCGGATGGGGTGACTTGGGGTGTTGTTGGGAAAAACGTGACCGAAAACCACACTGTTGAGAATATCGGTCAGTTGCTGGCAACAGCGAAGGAGTTTGAAATTCCGCTGTTCATCAGCCCGCACTATTACTTTCCGCACGATCATGAGTGGGAGTTCGAAGGGGCACTTGAGCAACTGATGCATGACATCAGGATGTTCGACCGTCCAGGGCCGCTCGACACGGATGGGTTGGAGGAATCGGGAGCCGATTGGCTTGAGCAGTACAAGCCATTCATTAATGACGGAACCACCATCGTCTGCAGCCCTCACAAAGTTTTCGGACCACAGTCGAATGATCTCCTGCTTCAATTGCGGAAGCGGAGAATTGAACAGGTGATTCTTGCGGGTATGTCGGCCAATCTATGTGTCGAATCGCATCTGCGGGAACTGCTCGAGCAGGGATTTGAAGTGGCTGTTGTGGGCGATGCAACAGCTGCAGCGCAGCTTCCCGAGTATGACGGCTACGAAGCTGCCATTACCAATTTCCGTTTTCTTGCCAGCGACTTGTGGAGCACCGGCGAGGCGGTTCAACGACTGTCCGAACTCAAGTAGTTGTTCGAACGAATCTTACTGCTATTTTATCCAGTTCTGTTTAGGAGACTAACCTATGAGCAAGTTAAGAAATTCCGATGCATTGCTAACTCTCGTGGTCCTTTTGTCGTTCGATTCGAGCAGCATTGCTTCGGATAAGCAGCCGTCGAGGTCACAGGTGCTGCATCGATCTGTAGCGATCGATGGACTCGACATCTTTTATCGCGAGGCGGGACGCAAAGAGGATCCAACGGTCTTATTGTTGCACGGATTCCCGACATCTTCTCACATGTTTCGCAACCTGATTCCGGAACTGGCCGACAAGTATCATGTTGTCGCTCCCGACTACCCCGGATTCGGAAACAGCTCAGCTCCCTCTGTGGACGACTTTAAGTACACGTTCGACAACTTAGCGAACGTTGTTGAGAAGTTCACGAACAAGGTTGGGCTCGATAGGTATTCCCTCTATCTGATGGACTATGGTGCTCCCGTCGGTTTTCGCTTGGCTGTCAAGAACCCTGGACGTGTTGAGACCTTGATTGTCCAGAACGGCAATGCCTATGACGAAGGCATTGACAACGAATTCTGGGAACCGATTAAGCAGTACTGGCGAGACGGTACACAGGCCCAGGGGGATCAGCTTCGATCTTTGCTCACGCTCGAGGCAACGAAATGGCAGTATTTGCATGGAGTGAGAAACCGTGAAACAATCAGTCCCGACACGTGGGGACACGTTCAACCACTTTTGGATCGACCAGGCAACCAGGAGATCCAGCTCGCACTCTTTCACAGCTACGGAAGCAATCCACCGCTTTATCCTCAGTGGCAGGCATACCTTCGTAAACACCAACCGCCGACTTTGATCGTGTGGGGTGAGAATGATGCGATTTTTCCCGCTTCGGGAGCATATCCTTACAAGCGTGATTTAAAGAATGTCGATTTTCACTTGCTCGATACGGGTCACTTCGCACTCGAAGAGGACGGAATCAGGATCGCCGAGTTGATTCGAAATTTCCTCAGCAAGAATCTTTTGCGATAGCTACGCCCGAATTATTTTTTTACCTGGATTAGACAGACCGGTACGTTCGGAGCGATGCGGTTCGAAATTGTGTCAGTAAACGCTGAATCGCCCGAAAGTATCAGTCCATGCCTCGGTCTGTTTCCAAGACCCTCTGTCAGTTTCAAAGCAATGAACAAACAAGAAGGAAGAAAGATGACCGCTACAACACCACCCTTCACTCTCGAAACCGCCACGAAGAAAGTTCGTGCTGCCGAGGATGCCTGGAACAGCCGCGACCCGGAACGAGTGTCGCTGGCTTACTCCCCGGACTCAGAATGGCGGAACCGGGGAACGTTCCTCCAAGGGAGGGAAGAAATTCGAAACTTCCTGAGTGAAAAATGGCGAAAGGAACTCGACTATCGACTCGTCAAATCACTGTGGAGTTTCAGCGATCATCACATCGCTGTTCGTTTTCAGTACGAGTATCACAATTCTGATGGACAGTGGTTCAGAGCTTACGGCAATGAACTCTGGGAGTTTGACGATGCTGGCTTAATGCGCCGGCGAGAAGCAAGCATCAACGACGTCCCAATTCAAGAAGGCGAGCGCAAGTTTCACTGGCCCGCGTCCGAACCGCGTCCTGCCGAGCACGATGGCATTCCAAGTGTTGCCTGACTGACAGATATCTATTTTTCGATCCAACAGACAGAACAGTCTGTTTGTCTACCACCTATCCAAGGAGAGCTGAAATGTCGCGTATCAATCCCGTTTCTACAGAAGCTGCAAACGAAAAGACCCAGGAACTGTTCGGTCAGGTCCAGAGCAAGTTGGGCCGAGTACCGAATCTCATGCAGACGCTCGGACACTCAGCTGCTGCATTGGGCGGCTACCTAAGCTTGAACGAAGCTTTGAGCCACGGAACTCTCTCCGCCAAAGACCGGGAGCGGATCGCTCTGATTGTGGCGGAGCAAAATGGTTGTGGTTATTGCCTCGCAGCTCATTCTGCCATCGGGAAAATGATCGGTCTGAGCCAAGAAGAGATCACCGAAGCCCGCGTTGGCAATGCCAGCGAATCGAAACCGGACGCGCTCTTGCGGTTCGTAAAGCGAGTACTCGACACAAACGGTCAAGTCTCTGACGATGACCTCGAGCAGTTTCGTGAAGAAGGTTATTCCGATGGAGACATTGCAGAAGTGGTCGCCCATATCAGTCTCAGTGTCTTGACCAACTTCTTCAACAACGTCGCTCAGACGAAAATCGACTTCCCCAAAGTCGAATCAGTGGCGGCGTAACCTCCGGGTGCTTCATGGGCTGGTGATCCGACGAGTTCGCCAGCCCGTGAATGCATTTTTAGAATCTCGATCGCAAAGACATCAACTCGGAAGTGAGTTCCAACGATCGTTGAATTGAATCCTGTACCGCGTCGCCTAGTTTTTACGGTGCTCGTTTCAGGAGAACGTTTTAGATTCTAACGTCTTGTTTTGATGCCGAGTTTGTCCATGCGGCTTCTTAAAGTATTTGGATTGATGTCAAGAATTTTCGCTGCTCCTTGAGGGCCAGCGATTACACCATTTGTGTGCTCTAATACCGAGCGAATGTGTTCTTCTTCGACTTCAGACATGGGGCGAAGAATGGAATTGCGAGGAGATCTAGACTTCCGGGTCGGCAGGACGCCTGTGGGGAGTAATAATGTGTCTCCGGACGTGAGGATCATCGCCCGCTCGATAACATTCTCAAGTTCCCGAACGTTTCCTGTCCACGTGTAAGCTTGCAAGTCTTGAAGGACCGATTTCGGGACTTTCTCGATTCGTTTCCCGAGACGTTCGGCGTGCTTTTTGAGGAAGAAACGAACCAGAGTTGGAATGTCTTCCGTTCGTTCTCTGAGTGGCGGGACTTGAATCGGAAAGACGTTGAGCCGGTAGTAAAGGTCCTCTCGAAACGTTCCTTCATCGACCATGTCGAGCAAGTTGCGATTGGTGGCAGCGAGCACTCGGGTGTCGATACGAATGGTCTGGCTGCTACCAACTCGTTCGAGCTCGTGTTCTTGCAAGACTCTGAGCAGTCGCGACTGTGCAGGCAGTGGCATCTCGCCGATTTCGTCCAGGAAAATTGTTCCTCCATCTGCCAGTTCGAACCGTCCGGCTCTTTGCTGAGTCGCTCCGGTGAAGGCTCCGTGTTCGTGGCCGAATAGCTCACTCTCCAGAAGTGATTCCGGAAGGGCTGCGCAATTGACCCGCACGAATGAGCCGTTGCTTCGTTTACTGTTCTTGTGAATCGCTCGGGCAACGAGTTCCTTACCAGTTCCTGTTTCTCCCAGGATTAAGACCGTGCTGTCGGTTGGGGCTACCATGTCGATGTTGCGCAGCACTTTCCAAATACCATCGCTCTCACCAACGATTTCTGAGAAGTCGGAACGTGACCGCAACTCTTCGCGAAGGTAAGCGACCTCTGCTTCAATCCGTTGGCGCTCGGCACGCAATCGTTGCTCTCGCTGACGGCTGTCACCGAGTTCGCGTTCAGCTTGACGTCGGACCAATTCGGCAGTCGCTCTCGCGGCGAAGATATGAAAGATCGAGAGCTCTCGTTCATCGGCATCGAGCGGTTTGTTGTCGATAACCGCCAGGTGTCCGACGACTTCACCTGAGTCATCTGTCAGTGGAATTGCAAGGTAGCTGTGTGCGTTCAGTTCTCTAAGGTGGTCGTTCGTCGGGAACAGCTTCTGGACGTCATCGGCGAAGTGCTGGATGCCTCCGGAGAGGACATGTTTGCAGGGCGTTCCTTCGATGTCGAAATCGAAATTGGAGACATGTTTGTCACCCACCCAAACGGCGAGAGTTTGGACGTGGGATCGATCCGCGCTGAACTCGGCGACGAAAGAAGATTTGACCTTCAGTGAAATGGCGAGGTATTGAACCAGCGACCGGAAGAAGTGGTCTCCTCTGGCCCCGGCTGTGCCTTCCATGATCGACCGCAGCGTTGCATCCGTATCAATGGACGCATCCGAAAGTTCAGTGGTCGTGAGCTTGTTCATTGCAGGTTCTCCTCTGTCTGATCTTACGATATTTCGTGGCGTTGTGTGAAATGTCGTATTGCGTGTGAAGTCTCGAGTTCCTGGCTGCGTTTCGTATCCATCTTTGGAGTAATGACTTGCGTGAATTTATTGTGTCGCCAGAGTTCTCTGGCACTTTCGTTGCATGAGCGACCTTCATGCCAACTGTTCCGTGGCGGAGCAGTTCAAAAAACGTTGTTCTATGGAGGTCTCGGAGATGAAGAAAATCTATTTCGCAGCACGTGTTGTAATTTGCACGCTGCCCTTGTTCTCGCTCGGTTGCGGCTCAGCAACGACAGTCGCCACCCAAGCGGAGGCAGCCGATCCACAATCTGCAGCAACACGATACGCTGCCGCATACAACGCCGAGGGGGAATTGATCCGTCCAAGTGATCATCGCGAATGGATTTTTATGGGAGCCCCTGTCACTCCGAACGATATGAACGATGGAATGGCTGCGTTTCCAGAGTTCCACAATGTCTACATCGATCCCGTCAGCTATGCCTCGTATAAGAAGTCTGGCATGTTTTCAGATGGGACGGTGATCCTGAAAGAACTTGTCTCAGTCGGGGGCAAATCGATGGATAGTGGCAATGGATATTTTCAGGGGGAGTTCATCAGTCTCGAAGCGATGGTGAAAGACCGAAAACGATTTGAGGATGAGCCGGGAGGTTGGGCGTTCTTCCGATTTGGTGAAGCACCAAACTACGAGCCGACCGGTGCCCGCATGAAAACCGAATCATGCAACTCTTGCCACTCTGGTGCCAACGAGGACTACGTATTCACAGACACATATCCCGTGCTCCGAGCCGCTAAAGCCGATCTCGCCAAGTAAGTCTTTAACGAAATGTACAACATATTAGCTTGTAAGGATCAACTATGAATACGTCTGAAGTTCCTGAACTGAGCGGGCACTGTCCGGTTGCCTACTTCGCCCTAAACGAACCGATGCCCGGCAATCCTGAATACTCCTCGACTTACCTGGAAAAGGTCTACTACTTAGTCAATGAAGAAGCGAAGCAGGAGTTTGACAAGGATCCAGAGAAGTACATCCCGGCCTTTGACGGGTTGTGTGCTTTTGGGATGTCCATCGAGAAGGAATTCGAAGCTGATCCGACGCACTTCAAAATCATCGATGGCAAACTCCATCTGTTCCTGAAGAACGACGACACGGACGCTCTTGAGCTCTGGAACAAGGAAGACGAAGCCACATGCCTCGCCAATGCCAAACAATATTGGGAATCTCGTTCAATCGTCTAGCACACACTCAATCTCCAACGGAACTCATCAATCAATTACACAGGTGAATCAAAATGGATCCACGATTTATTACTAAGACAATGCATGCTTACCTAGACTATCCTGTTGCTGCGGCGCTGATCGGAATGCCTTTTCTACTGGGACTGGGAGAATCGAATCCACTGGCTGTGTGGCTCTCGGTCGGGACTGGAGTCGCTGCTCTACTCCTCACGATTCTGACCGATCACAAGACCAGTCTGTTTCGTATCCTGCCGTACTCGTTTCATCTGGTCGTCGACGCTCTCGTCGGAGTTACATTCTTGTTCGCTCCGCTTCTTCTCGGATTTACTGGGGTGGACGCAGCGTTCTACTGGCTCAACGCCGCCGCAGTGCTTACTGTCGTCAGTTTGCATAAACCGGAAGATGTACCAACACCAGCATTGGCGTGAGAAGTGGCTGCTGTAGGTTGAGGGATGGTTTCAATGCCCAAGGCCCAGGAATTTCCAGATCTCTTCTTAATCTGCAACTCGGCGTTCGGCGTGCGAACCATTTCGCGTGACGAGTGTCTGCTGAATGAACGTCAAGATCAACAGATGAGGAGGTGCATCATGTCACATGCAAACTATGAACAATTCGACGATCATCCATTTTTTCGAGACGATGAGTAAGCGTCGTCGAGGATTTCCGTCTGAAACACAAGTCAAGCGTGGAGTCCGGGTTGTCCACGGCGGCAAATTGCTGGAAGAAAAACTCGGAAGGAATGATCTCTGCCCGTGTGGTTCTGGAAAACGCTTCCGAAAGTGCTGTCTCAAGAAAGGTTGCTTTTGATGGTGTGAACCGAAATCATTACTCTTAGGGACTGAAGAGTTCTCGATTCAGATTGCTCCGCTCGAAGGCAACAAATTAGAATCTGTTAAGGCCCGTTCATGTCGAAAACACTGAACGGGCCTCTTTTACATTGAGTTTCCGAGCATTTCTACCAACGAGGAAGTTCCATGTCCTCTGATCGTCTGCAGCGAGCGTGTTTATCTTTGGAGGGGCTTTCTATTGGTGATGCTTACGGTCAGCAGTTTTCTCTTCCTCATGTCGCTGCAGAAGCAAAGCGAAATAGTCCGCCTTCGCCACCATGGAATTATACTGATGATACCGAAATGGCGATTGCTTTGACTGAGACTCTTCGGGCGGAGAATTCGGTGGATCAAGACTACTTCGTAGAACAGCTTGTTTCACGTTTTCGAGCGCAGCCCTCTCGCGGTTATGGAGCGGGAGCACGTCAGCTTTTCGAGGACATCGATGAGGGGGGCCACTGGCGGAGCTTAAGCCAAGAAATGTTTGGAGGGAGTGGATCGTTCGGAAATGGGGCGGCAATGCGAGTCGCTCCTCTTGGTGCCTGGTACGCTGATGATCCCGAAAGAACGATTCAAGAAGCGGCACTTTCGGCGGAGGTGACTCATGCTCATCCAGAAGGACAAGTTGGAGCAATCGCGGTCGCACTCGCTGCGGGATGGGCGAGTCAGAACAAGAGTGAACGCTCATCCGAAATGATTCCTTGGGTGATATCCCATCTCGACGAAAGTGAAGTCCGTCGAAGATTGGAGTGGGTGGCGACTTACCCGCTCGATACATGGGCTTATACGATCGCCTCACAAGTGGGATGCGGATATGACATCAGCGCACAGGATACTGTGCCGTTCTGTCTTTGGATGGCGGCAGCCAATATGAATGACTTTCAGGAAGCGTTGTGGACGACGGCAAGAGTTGGAGGCGATATTGACACCACCTGTGCCATCGTTGGAGGAATTATCGCATTAAGTGTAGGTCTAGAGGGCATTCCAGTTGAATGGAAGCGATTTCGCGAACCAATCAATTGGGAGTATCATCAAAGTTGAGCGACTTAGAAGACTTCGCATTGTTTAAAACCAATTTGAAGACGATGAGTTTCGGAATGTACCGACGAGCGATCTCGGAACTTTCTTTGGTCAGGGGCGCTCTTGGCGTTTAGCGTTATGATTGCGATGCAGTGAAATTGTGGTCTAAAGCTTGAGCCGACTGTTAAAGATTTCGTTCAATACGGACTTCGTGCGAAGGGAGCCGATGTTAGGAAACAAGTGGTCGATCGGCAGGAGCAGCACGCAACAAACTGCACGGAGTTGGTCTTTGATTTGTTGGAACTCGTTCGAGTTTTCAAAAGCTGTCCGATGCGTCGTTTCTGGTCACGCTTGAGTATTCAGTCAGAAAGCGGTCTCAGAAGGACGCCTCTCGAACTCATTTCGAGATGTGTCATGAAATGGCATCGGATGTCCGGATTGGATGCGATCGGACCTCAAGTTGAGTTTCGGGTGGTGTGCGGCCGATGACTAATTTTGGTTGTTGCGGTTGTCATCCGTCGAAGTGTTTAACCGCCAATTTGTCTGTCGGAGAATCACATAGCCAACTGAAGCGAAAATGCTCAGAAGCAAGAAGGACAGCATGAAAAGCATCGCCGATTTCAATTTGTTGTGTGGGTGATCGGAGACAACGAGAAGAAATGAACAGATGATCGTGATGGCTGTAGAGATTCCAGCTGTGAGCGCAAGAGAGAGTGGGACATGACCAGCGTTCAAGTCCAGTGAAATCGACGATGATAAGGCACCTAAAGCGGAACCCGAGAATAACAATGTGAGTGTGGTCAAGACGAACTGTGTTTGTGTTGCCTGAATCGCAGTTGTTCGGGCTTCGGCGGTTCTATCGTTGTTGTGAAGCATTGCTCGCTGGCCACGTTTGTCTGTCGTGCGAATTCAGTTCTCCTGCATTATTTTGATCCGACCCTCAACCCTCTTCAACCAGAGGTTGTTTTCTTTGTGAGAATTGAACCAGTGCTGTGCCGATCAGGAAGCAGATGATGGACAGAATCAACCAGGTCTTTGGCAGGCTCTGAGTTGTGCTCTGTCCGATGTTCCATTGAGAGAGAGAGTCACGCGCTTGCACGACGATCATCAGCGTGCTGTTGTGAACAACGTGCAGCAGGATCGACGGAATCAGACTTCCGCTTCGCCATCTCATCCAGCCAAGTAAGATTCCCATCAGTGTGCTGGGCAGCAATCGTTCAGGTGCGGCGCCCCCTGCTAATACAACATGAAACAAGCCGAATGCGACAGCGGTGATCAGAATCGTCCCGAATGCTTGAAAGTGATGACGTAGCCCGCTGAACAGATATCCCCGAAAGAAGCACTCCTCGCAGATGCCGGGGACGACACCCATCGTTAATATGATGAGCCATGTCGGCACCGTTTCCCAGCCAGCGAGCAGTTGTTCGACGTTCTCGATCTGCGACGGATCGATGCCACGAATCCCCAGACGTTGAGTCAGCAATACGAGTTCGAAAACCAGGGGCCAAGTTGAAAGTCCCAGCAGCATGGCTGCAGCCAGGAAAATCCAACTTGGTTTTTTCAATTGTAACCCGCTTCGAAACGAGATCTTCTGGTGCCAAAGAATCAGGCTGGGAAGTCCGACAAACAAGAGCGCCGTTAACGCTGCTGAATAGATCAGGCGAACGGACGGTGCGACCTCCGATACGCGTGAGAGGATGCCTGAAATAACGAAGTAGGCTGGGAATAGACCAGCAAGTGTGATCAATGCTGCAGCAACTGACGGAGTAGCCTTCGCTGACTTCGGACGTTGAACTAGGTCTTGCCAGTTGCCTCGACTTCCAATAGCGACTGCATCATTCCCGAAGACCTGGGCTGCCAGTGCCAGGGCTGCGATCGCGTAGAGCACAGTTGAAATGATCGAGACTAAAGCAGGCAGCAGGGGCGCAGTCCCTTCGAGAACTTCTTTGGCCAGGAGCAACATGTTCACGAGCGGAATCGCTGCTGTGGCATTTGAGACCCTCCATCCCGGCATCGCAATCACAAGTCCCGGAGCGATGGATAACAATAGCAATGGGATCAAATAGGCTTGTGCCTCTTTAAAGCTCTTAGCAGAACTGGTCAGCAGCAATAAGACTGCGGAATAGAAGAGTGCAAAGGCAGAGAGAACGAGAAACAGTGTCCCGAGCAGTACGAGTGTCAGGCCACTATCTCCGAGCAGAGTTTTATCAAGTTGCAGCGCATAGAGGGTGACACTCATTGCGGTCAGGTTCATGAGTCCCGTTAAGAGCGTTACAGTGACAACAGCAACGTACTTTGCGAGTAACAACCGGAACCGCGGAACCGGCAATGCCATGAGTGTTTCGAGTGTGTTCCGTTCCCGTTCACCTGCGGTCAAGTCGATCGCTGGGTAAACGCCACCTGTTACGGTCATCAGCAAGAGGGCCAGAGGCAGTAGTCCAAGAATCCCGGAACTTGTCTCATGAGGTTCGAGCTTGACGAGAGATTGAGTGATTGGAGTCGTGAACTGCTGCAGATTCTGCTTTGCCCAGTTCTTAATCATCTCAATATTGGCTGCAGCGAGTTTCTTCTCCAGATAATCTGCGGCATCACGGCTTAAAGGTGACCCTCGATTTTGATAGACGGTCACACTGGCTTGAGTTGGTATCGCTGAGTTCGACTCGCTAGATTCGAGAAAGTCGACGCTGACTCCCAGGTCAACAACCGAATGAATGACGGCCGACTTGAGATCAAAAGTTTCGTCATCACTGGGTAAAAGGACTTCGATTTCTGGTTCAGAAGCATCCCCTTCTGAGTCATCGAGATCCTTCACTGACTTCAAGGCTTTCATCAGCCAGCGCGCTTCAGTGTCTGTCGATAGGCCGAAGCGATACACCTGCTCCGCACGAGTTGATTGCTGGATGGCGAGAAAGCGAAATCCGAGCCCCAACAGAGGATACAGCAGCAGTGGCATTGCCAGGAGCGTGATGATCGTCCGACGGTCACGCAGGGTCTCTCTCAGTTCCTTCTGTATGAACTCTAGCTGCTGACGAACAGCAAACCAGAATGGAGATTCATGCATGCTCCAGCTCCGAACGGTCATCCGGCAACTTAGGGGGATTTCCGTTGCTATCGTTGTTCAGTAGATCAAGAAAAATGTCGACGAGATTCTGCTGACCGGTTGCGGCTTGAAGTTCTGACAACGTCCCTTCATACCGAAGCTTCCCTCGGTGCAAGAGGCCAAATCGATCGCAGAACCTTTCTGCTTCCTCCAGTTTGTGAGTGCAGAGAATGATCGCCTTTCGGGTCGATCGCAAGAGTTGAACGTAGTCGAAGACCACCTTGGCGCCGACCACATCCAGTCCTCTCGTCGGTTCATCGAGCAAGACAACCGGCGGATCATGAATCAGGGCGCGTGCGAGATTGACTCGCTGAGTCTGACCGGTACTCAATGTTTGGCAGCGGCGATCGAGGAACCCAGTCAGATCCATTGTTTCGGCGAGTTCGGTGACTCGTGCGGTGGACGATTCCGCATCCAAACCATATGCGGTTGCGAAATAATGCAGGGTTTCGCGCGGTGTCAGCCACTGATACAGACCAGCGCTGGCCGACACGAGTCCGATTTGACGCTTCATTCGGAGAGGTTCGCTAGAGACGCGACAACCTTGAATTGAGGCTTCGCCGCTACTCGGAGCAAGGAGGCCGAGTATCATTCGCAACGTCGTCGTCTTTCCCGCGCCATTCGGCCCTAGCAATCCATAGACTTCACCCGCAGCGACAGACAACGAGAGCTGGTCGACAGCAACGACATTGCCGTCGTAAATCTTCGTCAGTCCAGCCAACTCGATCATACCGTCACTCTCTTGAAAGCTTTCGACTTGGCTCATTTGGCAATTGAGATACTCATCTCAGTATTGGGTAAGGGAATCGGTCTTCAATCAAGAAGACTCATGATCACCGATACCGCAGCGGCAATCAACAAAGCGATGCTGATTATGGTACCCCACATTGCGATGTCCTGCGTACCTCCGAGGCCATCTTTACTTTTGCGTCTGGCGTGGATGATCGATCGCAGCACTTCGGTCATCATCATGGCACCGACTGCAGTGAAGACGAGAATTGCTGCGAGCTTCATTGAGGTGCTCACTCCGCTTCGTTGTTTTTGCGAAGTGCCCTGTCGCGGAAAGCCCGGTAGTCTTCCATGCTCTGCTCCGGTTCTTCAAGAAAGTCGGCGACTTCGCCGTTTTGATGATCGACCATTCTGAGACCAAGTTCTTCACAAACAGTGCGGATCACGGAAATGGATTCGGGTTCACCATTTGAGGTGACACCAATCGATTCGACGACGTCGAGACCTTTTCGATTTCCAAACGTGAATCGAACGTAAGCCGTTCCGATTTCGATGATGGATTCATTTTTCGCGTGCTTGCCATCAGGAAACAGTTACTGCAAGGATTCACTGACATCAGAAATGGAGCCGACGATCGGGACTTGCCAATGATCTCCGAATTCCTGTGCCATCTCTGAGATGGTCATCCCTTCGGGCAGTCGCATCAAGCTTGCACCCCAAGTCATAGTCGGAGTTTCCTCTGCTGATTTCGAAGGAAAGCAATTTTTTGAACTTCAGGAATGCCACTCCGTCATCGCGGCAGCGAGATAGTTAGCCTCGGCGACCATGTGTGATTTACTCTTCACCAACGAATTCAAACCGAGGGACGTGTTTCCCGTCCACTTCGACGGTCTCAACAAACATTCCGAGCGGTCGCACCCAGAGGCTGCGATCGCCATAGTCGGTGCGGTAAACGACAAGTTCTTCCTCGGTCTCGCTGTGGCGGGCGACGCCGACGACAAGGTACTCTTTTCCTTTGTAGTGACGATAACGTCCGGGATTTACGCTCATCTCTGACGTTTCCAGTCGTAAGATTTCTGCTTGCGGAATCCAGTGAGTCTGATGGTTCCGCTAGGCTCGATGTCGATGAGTGAGTACCCGTTGTTCTCAGGCCCCTCCCCCTCGACCATCGCAACGAGAGTGCAGTAGTGGATGCCATCGATCTCTTTTAGATCGTTCTGATGGCTGTGACCTTGAAAGACGGCCAGCACTTTGTCAGATCCAGCGAAGATTCTTCGCACCTCGGCATTGTTTTTCACGCCGTGATTATTGCTGACATCGAGTCGCTGATGAGCGAAGACGACGACAGGTTTGTCGGTCGACTTGAGATCACTCTCAAGCCATTCGAGTTCTGCGATTGGAACGTTCGCGTCCGTCCACTGAAAATTCTTCCGACCATATGGCTGGCCGTCGCTGCGAAAACAGGAGTCCAGCACAACAAAGTGGATGTCGCCTCGCTCGAACGAGTAGTACGACTTCTCCTGCTCGACACCGGACAGAAACTCTTCTTTCATCAGAGTATCCACACAGTGGTTCCCCAAGACGTAATGCCGATCATTACAGATCGCAGAGAACTCTTTGTTGACCGTCTTGAGGTAACGTTGTTCAACGTCCACTGAGTCGGCAGCGTCGATTAAATCGCCAAGTTCCACCAGAAACGCGGGTTGATCCTGTTCGAACTTTCGTCCAGCCTCTTCCAGCTTGCCGAGTGTTTCTCGGTAATGACGCGTTCCAGCCGGTGCTTTGTCTGCGTAGTGAAGATCAGTGACAAGACCTACACGCAATGCGGAAACTTTCTCGTCGGCGATTAGCTCTGGCGAGCGCAGCGAAGCAGCTGTCAGCACGAGTGTTCCGTGCTTCAGGAATGCGCGCCGACCCAGTCGAACTTCGTGGAGTACACCGTTCATTTCAAAGCGTCTCCTTCAGTAATCAATGAACGAAGACCATCTTCCTCGTCGGGGACCACAATTCGGACGGAACCGTTGCACCCGGTGGCTTTGTCGCAATGTCCGCTCGCAGACAACAATCGACCATCAGGCAATCCTTCAATTCCCAACGAACAATTGAATTCATAGCGACCGATCATTTGAAATTCAGTGTCGGTGACCAGCAGAATTGCCGGACTACCGTAACATCCAAACCACCAGCGATCATTCGCGAATGTCGCTGTTTGAATTCCCAGGTGGGTATGACCACTCTTGACGATGTGTTTCTTCTGAAACTCAAACTGATCGTTGTACTCGTAGACGTAATTCTCCTCGATCGAGTCCGGCAGACCACCAACCACAAAGAAGTTGCCGTTGCGAACGCCCATTCCGCCAGCTCCGTGAAAAACTTCTTGAACCTCGTGTCGAGAAGTCTCTTCGAGAGTGTTAGCGTTGTAGATGTAAACCCAGGAATTTGCATTGCCGCTGGGGTTGTTAAACTCGCCCAGATTGACAGCAACGTAGAGTTTGCCATCGTGAAAGCAAAGATCGCCATGGTGGTTGACAACCGGAATCTTCTTCAGCAACTTGCCGTCGAGGTCTGTCTTAACGAGTGTTGTCGTAAAGGACCAGTAGATAAACTCGCCATCTGTGCAGATCCCTTGTAAGTGATGAGGATAAACTCCTTCGCAGGACACGTTTTTAAACTGCGGCTCCCTTCCTATCACGGAATTCGACGAGAGGCTGCAAAAGGCGATAATTAATACAAGTGTCAATCTCATGGACAATCCTGACTCAAACTGAAATTCGCATCGTAGTGGGATCGAGAACAGGGCAAAGACGCGCAGAACGAATTCTTCGTTTTGCTGATCGGCGATTGACAGTAGCAGGCGCGTAGCCAAATGCCAAACCGATGGTCGTCAGCTTCCGCGTGAGAATGGAAATCGGCAACGAAAGCTATGTCCCGTTGAGACGTGCTGACGCATCCTTTTCGACGCCATTCGTTGCCCGCTGCAAGAAAGTCTCTTTCCATGACGCTGACAACGCAGCACACTCCGCCAGTCGAAGATCGTTTTCCGTGGACCGGGGCTTGGCATACATGACTTCACTGGCCCAGGCGATGGTGACGTCCGGAAATGGTCGGTCGACCAGTTCAATGGGCAAGCCAGCTTCGATGATCCCCTCTTGGAGAACGCGGTAGTACCATCCTGTGCGT
Organism: Thalassoglobus sp. JC818; assembly: GCF_040717535.1. Taxonomy (NCBI): domain Bacteria; kingdom Pseudomonadati; phylum Planctomycetota; class Planctomycetia; order Planctomycetales; family Planctomycetaceae; genus Thalassoglobus; species Thalassoglobus sp. JC818. The sequence continues at coordinate 6,693 of NZ_JBFEFI010000016.1, read as the reverse complement.
CCGGTCTTCTGGACCCGGACAGCCAATTTCGGCAGTTTGCGAAATCGGTCCAGCTTCCAACACGGTTGTCGCGGCTGTGAAATTTGCAACTTGCAATGACCGATTCGCACGATGTCTCCAATGCAGCAGTCCGCTTCGCTGCATCCGGTAACAGTCAAGTTCTCTCCGAATCCGCCAGCTTGAAAGGATTGATCGGGGAATTCACGAGCCCAGTCTTTGTAGTGGTTTGTAAAGTAAGCAAGCACAGCTTTGTCAGGGCCACCGTGATGCTTCAAATCGGCTTGCTCATCTCCATCGATGTTCGTCGCCCCCACATGCACACGACCGAGCACGGTTTGCTTTTGGATCGCGGACGTCCAAGGTCTTCCAGATTTGCCCTCAACGTCGTATTGACGAGGACGACCAACCTGAATCGATTCAACTTGTCCGAGAATCATAGCTCTACTTCAATGCCGACAATTTGGCTCAATGTCTACTGCAATATAAACTGCAAACAACTCTGGGAACTGTAACTGCTTGAACTCAACGGCACACGCATCCGCCTTGAAGTTGTGGAACAGATTTTTCTTTCAGAAACTTTGAACCAGAAGGATACAGTCCACGTAAAGGGTTCAGTCAGATCAAACCTGCGATACATTTACCGAACATTCAGTATTGGAAAATCTTGACCTTTGTGTCAACGACTGGTAGCTTCGGAAACGTCGGCAGAGAATGACATTCGCAACAGGGATGATTTGTTGCATTAGGAAGTTGGGCGATGATTGCTTCTATTCCAATGGCCACTCAATCAGATGAGACACGGGTCATGCAAATTGATCCACATCTTTGATTCTCTCTCGCGCAGCTTCGCGAGTTTGCCGCCACATTCCTCGGACGGCGCCGCCTCAAGTAAATTCTCTTCGCTAGCTATGTCACCAATAATTCCACTTTGGTATGGTCGCAAATTTGCTTTCTATGCTATGGCGACTGGAAGGGAAGATCTCGTTGAAAATCTGAATGAAGAGAATCTGAGCAGGCGACGTGCAGAATGGCTTCGCTGGGTTTCGTTTGCAGGGCAGCGGCTTCGTGCGAGTACGTTGGCGTGGTATTGGTCTGCAAACCCGAACGTTCCAATTGTGAACACAGATGACCCGTGGTCCGGTGGTTGGATTCCTGAGTTCCCGGAGTTAACTGCCCGCCCGGCAACTCCACTTCCGAACTGGGAGGGACATCTATTACCGTTGAATGGCGACCAATACCTCGATCACAGCTAATTGCGGCAGCGATTTCACAAGGTTGCATGTGAAAGTGTGGATGAGTTCAAAGTCATTCAAAGGACCTGCTATGAGTTGGAAGAGGTTTTGGATTGCCTGGATATCATGCTGGATGCTTGTTGGCCTCATTGTCTCGTTGTCAATCGCTTTCCCATCTAGGCAAGTCTCCCGTTCTCCAACCTCGCCATCACTCAACTCTCTCGCTGAGCAGATCGCGCTCGCTAGCTATGTTGAAAAGATCACTGTGGAATGGTGTGCAGGATTTCTCGTGACGACAGGAATTCTGGTCGGGATATTGCAATTCAGATCAAGGAACAGGAAATAGGAGAGCAGGACGAGCAGTCGGATGATTAGAATGAGAGCACGATGCAATTATTGCTCCGACATGATCGTCGACTTTTTGACGCATTGGCACTGCTGATTCATCCGGAAGAAGGCTAGCAGAAATGGATACTGGCTATTTTCAGAATCCACGTCGTTTTCCCAAAAACGCTGAGGGGCCGTTCTATACAACAGGCCATCGGTCCTGTGGTGATGTCCAGATGGATGCTAAAACTGGATGGTTTGGAGATTGATTAACATGCGAGGCACCTGAACTCGAGGCGCCCGAGCTACTCGCTGTGCTCGATAATGAGAACAGTGATACATACTTCGTTCGACAGCCGTCGACACCAGAAGAAATTGATAAAGCCTGCAGTGCAGCAAGCGTTTGCTGTGTTGCTGCACTGCGGTACGGAGGACGTGACCACACCATCATTTCTAAGCTTGGTAATGATCCTGGACTTTGTGATTACATCATCGATGACAGTGGCAATCTAGTCGTAACACTTGATGAACAAGGCAATCTGCTTCCATTCGCACAACGACTCATCGAAATTCGAGACCTGGAATGGCGAAAACGGAACAAGAAATGGTACCAATTCTGGTTGTAGCTGAATTCTGTGAATTCACTGTTCGAACCTAATCGAATGCGACGATTGAACATACGGGGCACTCACTATTTTGAGGAAGCGGCACGGCAAGTCAGAAAACATTCAGGCTGAGTGGCAGTTGCATGAACTTCGACCCCACGATGATTCAGTCTGTAAAACGGATGCAGGAATGGCTCGACCAAATTGCCATTGAAGTCTTCGTTGATACCATCTCTTCAATTCCGCTTGATCGCTTGCTTCGAGTCGTCGACAACATGGCTTGGTCAGAGCGGATCGGAAATGTTGATGTTCAATTTGAGGTTGTGGTTCACCAGGTGGAGGATCATCGGCTACCTGTTCAAGTTTGTGTTGACGGGGTTTTCCAACCTGATCAGGGAACTCAATTGATCTCAGCATCAGGCGGATATTTCGACTACCTAAAATTGCCTGAAACGTAATTGCGAGTTGGAAGAGTCAGAAGTGAGAGTGACGTTGATGGCTGATCTGTCGTCAAATTCTATGATCTGACGATGTTCGCGAGGTGGTCGTTAGAATCCGGTCAACGACTTCGTTTCTACAGTCAACTATCAAGTCGTGGCGTATAATCCATTCCCGGCCGACTGCCTTTGCACTGACGTGATGGATGTTCCAGGAGCGAATGAACGATGAACCCAGTTGTGTTTTTCTATGCTGATGGAAACGAAGTGCGGGAGGGGGACATCATCCGCACTGGAAACGTCAGGAGAGCGGTCGTTCTAAAGGTGATTCAGCCGAATTCGCAAGACGCCAAAAGCTATTCATGTGAAGAAGGGGGCGTATTGATTGAAGAGTATTGGGAGAACGGGCCTGGTCTCGTCGTTGAAACCAAGCCAGACGGCATTTACTGGGAAGACTACGAACTCATCAGTCGCCAACAGAGCTCGTGAGTTCACGAATGCAGATTGATGAGGGCGACTTCCCGCAGCCCGTCGGTTGGCAGAAGTTCGATATTCGTTTCTAAATAGGCGGCTAAGTCATCGCGAGGAGCATAGCTCGGGAAGATGAACACAATTCAACCCGGATCGAGTGGCGTGACGATTGAAGCTGATCGCTTATACTTAAGCTTTCACTCTCGCTGGAGAAGTTGCATGTTTCGTTGGGGCGTATGTTGTTTTGTGGTTTGTCTGCTGGCCGGTTCGAGTTCCGTCTTCGCAGAAGAAATTCGGGTTGAAGCGGGTGATTCGCTGGTCAAAGTTGTGTCCAGTGCGTCCTCTGGAGCGGTCCTCCGAATTGCACCCGGCGTCAAGATCGAAGACTTCGTGATCCGCAAGCCGATTCGTTTGATCGGTGACGACCCAGAACGAGTGTCGATTGGTTCGGTTCTTGTTTCCTCCGAAGATGTCACCCTTGAAAACTTAGAGTTTGGCGGGCATGCGGAGGCAGTCCTTCGAATTCGAAATGCTCAGCGTGTAAAAGTGGACAACTGTCGGATCTCGAACATCAATCAGGAGCATCTCGGATACGGTTTGCAGGTTCGAAACGTTTCCACGCTCGAAGTGAGTGACTGTGACATCATTGGAAACTCGGTCGGAATGGTGGCTCTCGGTCTTACGGATGGCACGATTCGTGGCTGTGAAGTGACCAATCGTCTGGATGGCATGATTCTTTCGGATTCGTCCAGCGATATACTGATTGAAGATTGCTTCATCCATCATCACCTCGGAGAAGGTAGACCGGGCCACCATGCGGATGGGATTCAGTGTTTCCGAGGAGTCAAGAACCTGACAGTTCGTGGCTGTCGATTGATGGCCAACATGCAGCATATGATGTTCGAGTCGACCGACGGAATCACGATTGAGGAGACGACCAGCTGCGGATCAACGGGCACGACCATCACGTTCGGCTGGGAGAACGCGAAGAATGCGACATTGACCGGAAACACGTTCGCTTTTGCTGGTCTATCGCTCTTCAACATGACCGCCAGCGGTTACAAGGTAGATTATAACATCCTGGTCAGTGGGCATTCGAAGCCCGCTCTGTCGGTTAAGGGAGTCGAGGGGATTCAGTCCAACCACAATATCTTCTGGAATTCACCCCGAGCGGAGAAGCCGCAGATCGCGGTCAGCGACACTGCCTTCCATCGCAATTTTAAAGAGTATCAGCAGGCAAGCGGGATGGATGCCGATTCGGAAAATCGTGATCCGGGGTTCGTAAACGCTCCTCTCGCGATCGCGCCCATCGACCCGCGTCGCTACACCTCTGCCCGGACCAACTGGTTGCCACTATGGGCTCACGACGAACTCTTTCGTGTCGGAGACGTGATCGAGGTTAACTTCGACGGTATTGCGCGAGAGTGTCTTGCAATCGAAGACAAAGGCCTACGATTCAAACCAGCGCTCGCAAAAATGCCAAGCAATGCGCCCTTCGTGGTTACTTGGGGTGATAACGAAGACATTCACCCAAATCTCTCAGTGCGAACCGATTCCAGCGATCCGACTTCAAACGCTCCTGCAAATACTTTCGAAAACGCAAGTGATGAAATAGCAGAATAATTTTACCGCACCGTAGACATCGAAAGTCACGGTGATCATCGCCGTTGCCCTCAATCCAATTCGATTCTGTTGTGTGGTTTGTCAGGATGTTTCATCAGGAAATGGTATTTACCTAATCCATGAGAACTTCTGCAGGTGAGAACTTCTTCTTGATTCTACTGAAGGCTTCGCTTTTAAGAGCCGGACCGATAATGTCATCATAGTATAAATCGTAAGTTTCGTAGTAATGTTTGTTAATTAGTATCGAGAGCCATTTTTCGGTCTCATTCACATCACCTCGACCGGCAGCCACAATTGCCAGTTCGAATGGATCCTCATCACGCTGATAGATTCGTTGCGCTATCACTTGAGCCTCGTCGAATTGCCTGTTTTGAGTTAAGGCCCTCACGAGTAGGTTATCAAACTCCCATCGATAATTTTCGTTGCTCCTGGCTGCTTCCGCATTCTTTTCGAGGACATCGATCGCCGCAGCATAGTCCGCATTGTCATATGCCAGTCGCGCTTGCCAAATCGCTCCCACGGTTCCTGTTGGATCCCGTTCTTTGTACTCGCGAAAAAGATGTTCCACTAAGTCGTGACGCGGTGATTCATCGTAGCAGGCCAGGCTCATTAACTGATCGAAAATATCCTCGACTGGTTCAAGAGTTCTGAGAGCTTCAAGAGACTGGTCGGAGTAATACATCGCACGAACCAGTGAATAATCCCAGCCGTCATCAGGTTGCAGCATGATTGCCTCACGAAACGCTCGAATTGCGCGGGGCCAATCTTCTTCCAGCATCGCCAGTTGACCCTCATACCCGGGGAGTTCTGGATCGTCAGGCAACAACTCGCGGTGTCGAGCGATAAGTTTCTCAAGCGACTCCCTCTTGTCTTTGTAAAGGAAATCGTCTGCAATCCATTGAAACGCTTGAGGCTTATCTTCAGCTTCCGAATAGACCTCATTCCACCGTCCACACGCCAGAAGTGCGGAGCGGTAAAACTCCTCGAAATAAGCACTGTCTTCTCGATCATGAATAAGCCCCATGATCGGTTCAAGAACGACGACCGCTTGTTCTGGCTCTTCTCGCAGCAGGTGAACTTGAGCTTGATAGTACGCCACACTTGGGTCATCCGGAGCGATCTCGCGAAACGCATTCACCATCAGCTCCAACATGTCGTCTTCATACCAGGCATCACCGCAGATAGCGTCAATCTCCATGATGGCGTCGGGAAGCTGTTTGAGTCGATCTGCGAATTCGTGCTTCTCGTCTTCCGGCAACGAATCTAAGAGCATGAGCAAGAGTGTGATCGAACTGGGATCATCATCCAGGCCAGCACGAATTGCTTGTAGAGCTTCCTCATTTCGTTCGAGACCAAGCAGCGATGTCGCCAGCTCAGCGCTCGCATCCGCATCTCCACCCAACTCTTCGAGGAAAAGTTGTGACTGGACGATTGCATCTTCATAGCGTTCAGCTTGATTTAAGGCTCTCGCGCGTAAGTATTTAAGAACGGGAAAATCTGGATGTAGCCACTCTGCCTTGGCGCATTCGACGATGCAACGCTCCGGTTCAAGATCGCCGAGTGCAACGAGTCCTTGCATCATATGCACGAAGGCTTTTACGGGTTTGGGAAGAGTTGACGAAGACTCAATTTCAATCAGTGAGGCTCTTGCCGTTTCTATATCTTCTGTAAAAAGGGCAAGCTTCGCCTGGTTGAGATGTTGTATGTCTTCACGAAGTGCCGGAATCAGCTGTGGAGCATTTTGGGCAAGATGCAGTGCTGCGGCGACCAAGCTGGAGGATCGCATCGGTACCATCAGATCTTCGAAATCGAAAAACTGCCATTCTCCGGAATCCCGCGTCGTCCACCATCTGGTTTTTGCCGCTGATCCATCGGAGGTCCATTGCCTGACGTATAAGATAGCTTCTCTCTCGCCGAGGCGTTCGATCCTCTTCAGTTCGAATCTCTTGAATTGGAAGAATTCGGCGTTGGACGCTAGTGTTTGGATGGTTTGCTTAG